>NZ_CP127162.1:0-17500 GCF_030263935.1 Paenibacillus polygoni
GTGGACAGCCATACTTCCGAATTATGGCAGCAAATACTATCGATCATACAAACGAAGCTAAGCAAGCCTAGCTACGACACTTGGTTTAAAGCAACGAAGGCGACGAAACTGACTGATCAAACTATTGTGATCTCAGCGCCAACTACGTTTGCTGTAGAATGGCTGGAAAGCCGCTATACAAAACTTGTCGGTTCGACTGTATACGAACTGCTCGGAAAGCAAGTGGACGTAAAATTTGTTATAGAAGAAGACAAGACGGCTGAGCCGGATCCGCAGCAAGTATTCACTCCTCCTCCAGTAACTCAAGAGGAAGCTGTGTCTCACATGCTTAATCCGAAGTACACTTTTGACACGTTTGTCATCGGCCCTGGCAATAGGTTCGCACATGCAGCCTCCCTTGCCGTAGCAGAAGCACCGGCCAAAGCGTACAATCCTCTCTTCCTGTACGGTGGAGTTGGACTCGGCAAGACACACCTCATGCATGCCATTGGGCACTACATTTTGGAGCACAACCCCAGTAGTAAGGTTGTTTACCTCTCCTCGGAGAAATTCACGAATGAATTCATTAATTCCATCCGGGACAACCGTGGTGAGAATTTTCGGAATAAATACCGTAACGTAGACATATTGCTGATCGATGATATTCAGTTTTTAGCTGGAAAAGAATCAACACAAGAAGAGTTCTTCCATACGTTCAATGCACTGCATGAAGAACGTAAGCAAATCATTATTTCAAGTGACCGGCCTCCAAAAGAGATCCCAACACTCGAAGAACGATTGCGTTCAAGATTTGAATGGGGACTTATTACGGATATTCAGCCTCCGGATTTGGAGACAAGAATCGCCATTTTACGCAAAAAGGCGAGAGCAGAGAATTTGGATATTCCAAACGAAGCCATGATGTATATTGCGAATCAAATCGATACAAACATCAGAGAACTTGAAGGAGCACTAATACGTGTGGTAGCCTACTCTTCTCTGACGAACCAAGATGTCACAACTCATCTAGCTGCAGAAGCTCTGAAGGACATCATTCCGTCAAGTCGGCCTAAAATTATTACGATTCAAGATATTCAGCAAAAAGTTGGAGAATACTACAACTTGAAGATGGAGGATTTTAAGGCGCGAAAACGGACAAAGGCCGTTGCTTTTCCAAGGCAGATTGCCATGTACCTTTCAAGAGAACTGACAGATTATTCTTTACCGAAGATCGGAGAGGCATTTGGGGGAAGAGACCATACCACGGTCATTCATGCTCACGAGAAGATATCACAGCTCATCAAAACTGATCAGGAGCTCTTTAAAGTTATCAACAGCATTATCGAAAAAGTTAAAAACCCAACTTGAACAAGTACAAAGCCTATGCACAATCTGTACACATGTGGATAGGCTTAATTTTATGTCATTTAAGGCACTTATCCACATATTCAGTGCCCCTATTACTATTACTACTCTTTTTAAAAGATTACTACACCAAATAAACTAAGCTTTCAGCTCAACAAATTGAACTGCAAAAAAGCTTGTTTCAAGGTCTCTATTTTAAAAAACCGATGAATTAATTTATGCGGGTATAGCTTTTTTTATAACCAACTTTTTAAGTTTAAATCATTTAACCGCAAGTTCCAGGTCTTCAAACCTCTCTTCAAAAAGAATTCATTTTTCCAAGGAGTGTAACTATGAAAATAAGCATAATGAAAAGTTATCTGAATGATGCCATTCAGCAAGTATCTAAAGCCATTTCCAGCAGAACAACAATTCCGATTCTGAGCGGTATTAAGTTTGACGTTAACTATCAAGGCGTTACACTTACGGCAAGTGATACGGATATTTCAATTCAGTCTTTTATCCCTCTTGAAGAGGATGGAAAAAGTGTAGTTACTGTCGAACAAGCAGGAAGTGTTGTTTTGCCTGCTAAGTTTTTTGTCGAAATTATTAAGAAGCTGCCTTCACAAGATGTCAAAATGGAAGTGAAAGAGAACTTCAACACTTTCATCTCTGCTGGAGCAACAGAAATTCAGCTGGTCGGCCTTGATCCAGAAGAATTCCCTGTGCTGCCAAGCATTGAAGAGAACCAAACTGTCTCGATCCCTGGAGATTTGCTTAAAAATATGATTAAACAAACGGTGTTCTCTATTTCCACACATGAAACGACACCTATTTTGACAGGGGTCCTTTGGAGTCTTGCTGATAATGAGTTTAAATTTGTGGCAACAGACCGTCACCGTCTTGCTACACGCTCCGCTCACATTGAAGGAGCAGATGAGATTAAATTTCACAACGTAGTTATCTCCGGTAAAACGCTGAATGAACTCAGTAAAATCGTACCTGATCAAAATACACTCGTTGATATTGTCGTTGCTGATAATCAAGTGTTGTTCAAAATTGACCGCGTATTGTTCTACACTCGTATTCTGGATGGAACTTATCCGGATACTTCTAGAATTATTCCAACCACGTTTAAAACAGAACTGGTTTTGAATACAAAAAAACTAAGCGAGTCGATTGACCGGGCTTATTTGCTGTCTCGTGAGGAAAAAACGAATATTGTTCGCATGCAAACACTTGAAAGCGGGGATATTGAAATTTCGTCCAGTTCATCTGAACTCGGTAAGGTACGTGAAGAACTTGAGCTCAAGGAATTTAAAGGGGAACCTCTGAAAATTTCTTTCAACTCCAAATATATGCTCGATGTTCTTAAAGTCGTTGAAAGTGAAGAACTGATGATTTCCTTTACAGGAGTTATGAGTCCGATTATTCTGAAACCTATAGACAACAGCAATAGTCTTTATGTTATTTTGCCTTACCGTACAACCAATTAAGGCAAAAGTTATGCACATGAGAGGAAGTTTATCGTGAAAAAAATAGTTATCCACAGTGAATATATTAAGCTCGACCAGTTTCTTAAGCTGTCCGAATGTGTACCCACAGGAGGTATGGCTAAAGCACTTCTTCAAGAACAAGCGATCAAAGTGAATGGTGAAATTGAAGAACGCCGAGGTCGTAAGCTTTACCCTGGAGATCAGATTGAAGTTGAAGGGGCAGGATCATTCGAGGTAGAAGCAAAGGCATAGGCAGCAGTAGGATGTGGACACCCGCTGCTTCCTCAAAGAGGCGAGGGGCAAGGGAGGATATAGAGCGTGTTTGTGACTGATATCGAACTAAAACAATTCCGCAACTATGAGTACTTAAAACTGGACTCGTTTGGCCCAGTCAATCTCATCATAGGACAAAACGCGCAAGGAAAGACAAATCTTGTTGAAGCCATATATGCACTGGCTCTTACGAAAAGTCATCGCACATCAAAAGATAAGGAACTAATTCGCTTTGAGTCTGGCAGTGCAAACATCCGTGCACATGTAGATAGAAAATATGGAAAAATTCAGCTTGAACTTGCTCTTTCCCAACAAGGTAAGAAAGCAAAGATTAACGGACTAGAACAGCGGAAGTTAAGTGACTTTGTTGGAAGTTTGAATGTAGTTATGTTTGCACCAGAAGATCTCGAGATTGTAAAAGGGACACCGGGGGTTCGCCGCCGGTTCCTTGACATGGAGATCGGTCAGGTTGCTCCGGGATACATTTATCATCTTCAGCAGTATCAGAAAATTCTTGTACAGCGTAATAATTTGCTCAAGCAATTATATGGTGCTGGCGAGTCACAGCAAGTGATGCTGACTGTATGGAATGACCAGCTTGCAGAACATGGTGTTAAAATCGTAAAAAAAAGGAAACAATTCATAAAGAAGCTGCAAAAGTGGGCGGAAACGATTCACGAGGGGATCACAGGGGGAAAAGAAAAGCTTGAACTTGCCTATGTACCTTCCTTTGCAGACCCTTTGGAAGAAGATGAAGCTGTCTTATTAGATCGGTTTATGATAAAATTATCACAAACGAAGGATCAGGAGATTCGGCGAGGGATGTCCCTTACCGGACCACACCGGGATGATTTATCCTTCTTCATCAACGGACGTGAAGTGCAAACCTATGGCTCACAGGGACAACAGCGAACAACTGCATTATCCCTGAAGCTTGCAGAGATTGAACTGATCCGGGAAGAAATAGGGGAATATCCTGTTTTGCTTCTGGATGATGTGCTTTCTGAACTGGATCCGTATCGTCAGACCCAGCTCATCGAAACATTTCAGAGCAAGGTGCAGACCTTTATTACCGCAACAGGCATAGAGACACTCAATACCAGCAAACTGAAGGATGCATACATCTATCAAGTTGACGCTGGTCATGTGGAACGTTAAGGAGAGGATCGGACAATGTATATTCACCTGGGCGGTGACAAAATTATCCGCTCTTCTGAACTCGTAGCCATTTTTGATATCTCTATTGAGAAATCTTCGAAGATTTCCAAACAGTATGTTACGTACGCGAAACAGGAGAAGAATATCGAACAGATTGGTGAAGAGGAAGCCAAATCGATTGTTGTAACGAAAAGCACAGTTTACTATTCTCCAATATCCTCAGCTACACTCAAAAAAAGAGCGAATATTTTATCTGAAATATAAAAGTTATTCCCGAGTATCGTCACCTTGCTAACCGTTAGTAAGGAGGCGGTACTTTTATATCGCAGTCAGTTTTTTTATTTTATACACTCATATCAGCATCACTTGGATACACTCTAATCTTGAGAAGTAGGTGAAAGGCATGTCTATGAATCAACCGGCATATGATGCAGATGAGATTCAGGTCCTTGAAGGACTTGAAGCTGTCAGAAAACGTCCAGGGATGTATATCGGCTCTACCAGCGCAAAAGGCTTGCATCACCTCGTGTGGGAAGTCGTGGACAATAGTATCGACGAAGCATTAGCAGGTTTTTGCGATCAGATTGATGTTACTATTCATGAAGATAACAGCATAACTGTTGTTGATAATGGGCGGGGAATTCCCGTAAGTGAACAGGCCAAAATGAAAAAATCAGCACTTGAAGTCGTAATGACCGTACTTCATGCTGGCGGTAAATTTGGCGGCGGAGGATACAAGGTATCGGGCGGTCTTCACGGGGTAGGTATTTCCGTCGTGAACGCATTGTCGAGTAAAGTCGTGGTTACCGTAAAAAGAGACGGACACGTCTACAGACAAGAATATCAACGCGGTGTTCCTCAGTATGATGTAAAAGTAATCGGAGATACAGAAGAGACAGGAACAACGACTACCTTCTATCCCGATAGTGAAATTTTTACGGAAACTACTGAGTATGATTACAATACGTTGCTCACTCGGATTCGTGAACTTGCCTTTCTTAACAAAGGAATTGGGCTTCGAATTACCGATGAACGTACAGGAGTTTCTAACTCTTTTCATTACGAAGGCGGAATTAAAGAGTATGTTCAATATCTGAATAATAAAAGAGAAGTACTCCATGAACAGCCGATCTATGTAGAAGGACAGAGAGAGAGTATTCAGGTGGAAGTAGCATTGCAGTACAATGACAGCTACGCCGAGAATATCTACTCTTTTGCTAATAATATTAATACTCATGAAGGCGGTACTCATGAGTCTGGATTTAAGAGTGCCTTGACACGCGTAATCAATGATTATGCGCGGAAGACCGGCATTATTAAAGATAATAACAGCAATCTTACTGGTGATGATGTACGTGAGGGACTCACAGCGATTATCTCGGTTAAGATTCCTGAGCCTCAGTTTGAAGGACAGACCAAAACGAAACTTGGTAATAGTGAAGTTCGGGGTGTCGTGGAATCCTTGTTCGCAGAAAAGCTGCAAGAGTTCCTCATCGAGAATCCATCTACTGCCCGCCGCATTCTAGATAAAGCGCTCCAAGCATCTAGAGCACGTGAAGCGGCCCGGAAAGCAAGAGAGATGACTCGCCGTAAAAGCGTACTAGAAGTAAGCTCTCTGCCAGGTAAACTGGCTGACTGTTCTTCCAAAGATGCTTCTATCAGCGAACTGTACATTGTAGAGGGTGACTCTGCGGGGGGATCTGCAAAGCAAGGACGCGATCGTCACTTCCAGGCGATTTTGCCGCTGCGCGGTAAGATTCTAAACGTAGAGAAAGCAAGACTTGACCGTATCTTGTCTAATGCGGAGATTCGCGCTATTATCACTGCTCTTGGCACAGGGATTGGCGACGATTTTGATATTGAAAAAGCACGTTATCACAAAGTCATTATTATGACAGATGCTGATGTCGATGGTGCTCATATTCGTACACTCCTGCTAACTTTCTTTTACCGCTATATGCGTAAAATTATCGAAGCGGGATACGTATATATTGCGCAGCCGCCGCTTTTCAAAGTAGAGCGTAATAAAACGATCCGTTATGCAGGTTCAGAAGCAGAACGTGATGCCATTATTCGTGAATTCGGCGAAAATGCAAAAGTTAACGTGCAGCGTTATAAAGGTCTTGGAGAGATGAATGCAACACAGCTTTGGGAAACGACAATGGATCCAGAAAGCCGTACGATGCTTCAGGTTTCCATAGGCGATGCTATGTTGGCTGATACCATGTTTGATACCCTTATGGGTGATAACGTTGAACCGCGTCGTGACTTTATTCAAGAAAATGCTAGATACGTTAAGAACCTTGACGTTTAGTAGGTAAATAAAAAGAGAAGAGGCCAGTTTGGCCTCTTTTTTATATCTATTTTGTTGATTTGGATTTGGGTGCTGGCTTGAGTCTGCCATAGGCAATGGCGTACTTCTTAATTTTTCGATAGATACTTTTATCGGGCAGATAACCAAATACATAGAGACCTGGAGAAGTATTCACTTCAAGAATCCATGGTTTAACCTGGGCATCAAGAGCAATATCTAGTCCTATTTCTTTAATGCGAGGGTAGGTCTTTTCCATACATTTTGCTGTTCGTACCCCTAGCACATAAAGTTCTTTTTTTAATTTTGTCGTCTCTGCTTTGGTGAGATAGGGCATCATTAGTTGCTCAAAAGATACGATGCGTCCCCCGCCATTGATGTTAGTTATAATTTTTCCTTTTGCTGCTACTTTACCTATTATTCCTGTAGCTTCCCAATTTCCGCTCAAATTACGCTGAACCATTACTCGTAAGTCAAAAGGACGCTTCTGATATTTCAGGAGAGGGATTCCCCTTTGGACAAGATAAGATTTCCCCATAGTCCGTTTAAGAATGGCTTTATGCAGGTCAGCGATAGAGTCATAATGCTCTTTCTTTTTTACATAATGAAGTTTATATAGTGCACTAGACACATCTTCACTGCTTGGCTCATCTGCGTGGTCTGCAGCTTCAGAAGTACGTTCAGTACGTTCAATTCTCATAATCCCTTTCCCATGGGTGCCCTGTTCTGGCTTAACATAAACCGTTCGGTAAATTTGGCACATTTGTTCTAATGCAGTAAGACTATATTTTCTCGTTTCCGGATGGAAGGGAGCAATATACTTATCTTTCAAAAGGACCTTCATCTTTTTCCACTTACTTGAAACTTTCTGTATGCTCACAAAAACCCTCCTCTACTGAGAATACTTCATTCATTTCCACTTCCACATAAAATTGATTTGTACGTAAGAGTACTGAGGGAAATCCATAGGACAAGGACTAAAAACAGTGGTATAATAGAGGAATATGGCGATTCCTGTGGACTCAGGTGAAATCCTGTAGGAAATGGTGGCATCTGCATTAATATAGTGTATTCCTTAGCTGTGAATTAGGAAGGGCACTTCCCTAGGAGCGGCATGGATATATAGAAATAGAGCAGGTTTAATAATGCTCTTTTGGTAAAGGCTTATGTAATAGGATAGATGTGAATTTAGGAGTACTACAGTCGTGTTAGGCTATAGTTATATAAAGATTAAACGTAAGGCAGCTTAACAATGTGGTTTTGATAGACTAGAAGGAGGTCCAGCATGGCGGATCAAAATAACTCGCAAATTAAAGACCGTGATATAGGCGTGGAGATGCGTGAGTCCTTTATGGACTATGCGATGAGTATCATCGTCAGCCGTGCTTTGCCTGACGTTAGGGACGGGCTTAAGCCGGTTCACAGACGTATTTTGTATGCAATGTCAGAGCTCGGCATGGCACCGGATAAACCTTATAAGAAATCTGCAAGGATTGTCGGTGAGGTTATCGGTAAGTATCACCCTCATGGTGACTCTGCTGTATATGAAACAATGGTGCGGATGGCTCAAGACTTCTCGCTGCGTTATATGCTCGTTGATGGACATGGTAACTTCGGTTCCATTGATGGAGATATGGCGGCAGCTATGCGTTACACGGAAGCACGTCTTTCTAAGATTGCAATGGAGATGCTTCGTGATATCAATAAAGATACCATTGATTTTCAGCCAAACTATGACGGTGAGGAACACGAACCTATTGTTCTTCCGGCCAGATATCCGAATCTCTTGGTAAATGGGGTAGGCGGTATTGCCGTAGGTATGGCTACCAACATTCCTCCGCATAATTTGGGCGAGGTCATTGATGGGGTACAGGCAATGATTAAGAATCCAGAGATTACATCTCTGGAACTGATGGATTATATTCATGGACCAGACTTCCCAACTGCAGGATATATCCTGGGTAGATCGGGGATCAGACAGGCTTATCAGACAGGCCGCGGTTCTGTCACAATGCGAGCTAAAACAACGATTGAAGAAGTGAATAATAAAGCACGAATTATTGTGCATGAAATTCCTTATCAAGTGAATAAAGCACGGCTTGTAGAAAAAATTGCAGAACTCGTTCGCGATAAAAGAATCGAAGGTATTACGGATCTTCGAGATGAATCTGATCGCAGCGGTATGCGGATTGTTATTGAACTTCGCCGCGACGTTAATCCGAATGTAGTACTGAACAATTTATACAAGCATACTTCCATGCAGTCTAATTTTGGTATCAACATGCTTGCTATCGTAAATAACGAACCGAAAATACTGAATTTGCGTGAAGTGTTATATCACTACTTGCAGCATCAGATTGTTGTAATTCGCCGCCGTACAGAGTTTGAATTGCGTAAAGCAGAGGCTCGTGCGCATATTCTCGAAGGTTTACGAATCGCTCTTGATCATATCGACGAGATTATTGCACTAATCCGTGCTTCGGCAACGACGGAGGCAGCAAGAGAAAGCCTGATCAATCGTTTTGAATTAAGCCATGATCAAGCGCAGGCAATTCTCGATATGCGTCTGCAACGACTCACTGGACTGGAACGCGAGAAGATCGAGAATGAATATAATGAGCTCCTAGCTAAGATCACAGAGTTTAAAGAGATTTTGGCCAATGAGCATCTTGTTCTCCAAATCATTAGTGATGAACTTCAAGAGATTAAGGATCGTTTTGCTGATGAGCGTCGTACCGAAATTACGGTTGGCGAGGAGAGCATTCTTGATGAGGACCTTATTCCTCGTGAAGATGTGATTGTTACAATTACCCATACTGGGTACATCAAACGCTTGCCGGTATCGACTTATCGATCTCAGAGACGGGGAGGACGCGGTGTTGTTGGTATGGATACGAAGGACCAGGATTTTGTTGAACATCTTTTCGTATCGAATACCCATAACTATCTCATGTTCTTCACAGACAAGGGGAAAGTATACCGCCTCAAAGCTTATGAGATTCCTGAATTAGGACGTACAGCAAGAGGAACGCCAATTATTAACCTGATTCAGATTGAACAGGGAGAAACGGTCAATGCCGTAATTGAGGTTGAAGAGTTCGAGAGCGACAAATACCTGTTCTTTGCTACGAAGCAAGGGGTAGTGAAAAAGACACCGCTTGAGGATTATATAAACATACGTAAGGGCGGCCTTATTGCTATTCATCTTCGTGAAGATGATTCGCTTATTGAGGTGAAACTGACGGATGGAAAACAAGAAATGATCATGGGTACAGCACAAGGGATGTCCATTCATTTCTCTGAAGATGATGTTCGCTCCATGGGCAGAAGTGCTACTGGCGTGAAGGGTATTACTCTGGATTCTGACGACATGGTTATTGGTATGGATGTTATTGATCCAGATCAGGAAGTGCTGATTGTTACGGCTAATGGTTACGGTAAGCGTACACCAGTTGCTGACTATCGTATTCAGACCCGTGGCGGTAAAGGGATCAAGACGATCAATGTTACGGAGAAGAATGGTCCTGTTGTGAGCCTCAAAGTTGTAAAATCAGAAGAGGATCTCATGATTATTACAACCAGCGGTACTCTGATTCGGATGAGTATGGAAGGTGTCTCTACAATGGGACGTTATACTCAAGGGGTTAAGCTGATTCATACTCGTGATAATGATTCTGTAGCGACAGTTTGTCGTACAGATAAATCTGAAGAGAATGATGAAGAAGACGGTGAATTCGACAACGAGGCTAACATTGCTGGAGCAGATGACATGTCTGATATAGATACGGATACAGAAGAGAATGTAACGGATCAAACGGATATGGATACGAGCAGTGAAGAATCGGAAGAAGAATCCGAATAAGAATAATTGGAAAAGAGTCTCCTGTTATGGGAGGCTCTTTTTTTCATTTAAAGCATGGAGAGAGCAATAACCAACTTTGCAATACCAATATACACACCAATATAAAAGGTATATAATGTAAAAATATTATAATTTTAAAGTAATAAGAACGGAGCGGTAGTAAAAATGGCGTTGATGTCGATCATCGATTTAAAACCAGGAGCTAAACTAGGTAAAGATGTTTATACACCTTTAGGGGGATTGCTGCTTCCCAAAGGAAAAGTAATACTTCCGCGTGATCTAGATATATTGCGTGCTTTTCTCATTCAGACGGTAGATATCGATAGTAATCAGACTAAACAAAACCTACCTTCACCATCCCAAGACAGTAAGAAACAAGAGATAGAGCAGAAGAGGGAAGAAGATGCTCAGTTCGAACAAATCGTACGATCAGCTGAACTCACATCATTTGATGAAGAATACGATAAAATGATAATTCTAATTAAGAAAGCTTTTAATGAAGCAGGAGCGTTTGATATTCCGATATTTGAGCTTCGTACCCAACTAGAAATTTTAATTATACATATTAAGAAATACCAAGTTCTTTATTTTGTACCTTCTTCTATTAAGAAAGAAGAGTATATGTATCACAATGGTGTACTCACCGCTTTAACGTCCTACTTATTAGCTCAGTGGTGTAAATTGCCCTCAAAAGATTGGGTACAAGTAGCTCTGGCGGGTCTTTTGCACAACATAGGTAATAGTAAAATTGATCAATCCTTAATAATGAGTCCTAATCTCTTATCTGATGTAGAGGAAGAAGAGGTACGTAAACATACAACATACGGATACAATATCCTTAAGCAAGTCAAAGCAATTAATGATGGGGTAAGACTAACTGCACTGCAACATCATGAGAAGATAGACGGATCTGGCTATCCACTTAAACTAGTTGGTGACCAAATTCATATTTATGCCAGAATTGTAGCTGTGGCTGATATCTTTCATGCTATGACTTTGGACAAGCCATATAAAGAATCTCAGTCACCTTATTTAGTATTAGAACAGATCTTGCTTGAGTCATTTGGAAAACTTGACCCCAAAATCGTACAAATCTTTATTCGGAGAGCAACACAGTTCCATCAAGGAACAATTGTGCGTCTAAGTGATGAAAGAATAGGTGAGATCATTTTTACCGATCGAGATCATCCAACTCGCCCTATGGTGTCTGTAGAAGGTACCATTGTTAATCTAGTAGCGCAGAGGCAGCTGTACATTAAAGAGTTGATACAAAAATAAATTTAGAGATCCTCTGTTTGTTGGTTGTATAATAGCAGGGGATTTCTCATCTTATTAAACAATCTAAATAGAATTAAAAGTTTTTCTCAAAAAAGACTTGCATAATTTTTATCAGCATGGTATATTCTAATTCCGGCCAAGAAGTTAGCCAGTAAGCAACACACTGAATAACCAAGCGATTTAACGAAGTTAAAAACTTCGAAAAAAAGCTTGACACTCTAAACCGGACATGATATGATATAAAAGTTGCTGACGACGAAAGTTATTAGCGAGATTGATCTTTGAAAACTGAACAACGAGGAGTTTTACGTAAGTAAAACTCATGAGTGAATTAATACAACTTTCATTTGTTGGTCATAACAAATGAAATAGAGAACGTTAAGTTCTCGTCAGCATTTTCTAAATGAGCTTATCGCTCTTTTCAATAACTTTATTGGAGAGTTTGATCCTGGCTCAGGACGAACGCTGGCGGCGTGCCTAATACATGCAAGTCGAGCGGAGTTAATGAGAAGCTTGCTTCTCTGAGACTTAGCGGCGGACGGGTGAGTAACACGTAGGCAACCTGCCCATAAGACTGGGATAACTACCGGAAACGGTAGCTAATACCGGATAGGTTCTTCTCTCGCATGAGAGAAGAAAGAAAGACGGAGCAATCTGTCACTTATGGATGGGCCTGCGGCGCATTAGCTAGTTGGTGGGGTAAAGGCCTACCAAGGCGACGATGCGTAGCCGACCTGAGAGGGTGATCGGCCACACTGGGACTGAGACACGGCCCAGACTCCTACGGGAGGCAGCAGTAGGGAATCTTCCGCAATGGACGAAAGTCTGACGGAGCAACGCCGCGTGAGTGATGAAGGTTTTCGGATCGTAAAGCTCTGTTGCCAGGGAAGAACGTCCTTGAGAGTAACTGCTCAAGGAGTGACGGTACCTGAGAAGAAAGCCCCGGCTAACTACGTGCCAGCAGCCGCGGTAATACGTAGGGGGCAAGCGTTGTCCGGAATTATTGGGCGTAAAGCGCGCGCAGGCGGTTATTTAAGTTGGGTGTTTAATCCCGGGGCTCAACCTCGGGTCGCACCCAAAACTGGGTAACTTGAGTACAGAAGAGGAAAGTGGAATTCCACGTGTAGCGGTGAAATGCGTAGAGATGTGGAGGAACACCAGTGGCGAAGGCGACTTTCTGGGCTGTAACTGACGCTGAGGCGCGAAAGCGTGGGGAGCAAACAGGATTAGATACCCTGGTAGTCCACGCCGTAAACGATGAATGCTAGGTGTTAGGGGTTTCGATACCCTTGGTGCCGAAGTTAACACATTAAGCATTCCGCCTGGGGAGTACGGTCGCAAGACTGAAACTCAAAGGAATTGACGGGGACCCGCACAAGCAGTGGAGTATGTGGTTTAATTCGAAGCAACGCGAAGAACCTTACCAGGTCTTGACATCCCTCTGACCGGTCTAGAGATAGACCTTTCCTTCGGGACAGAGGAGACAGGTGGTGCATGGTTGTCGTCAGCTCGTGTCGTGAGATGTTGGGTTAAGTCCCGCAACGAGCGCAACCCTTGATCTTAGTTGCCAGCACTTCGGGTGGGCACTCTAAGGTGACTGCCGGTGACAAACCGGAGGAAGGTGGGGATGACGTCAAATCATCATGCCCCTTATGACCTGGGCTACACACGTACTACAATGGCCGGTACAACGGGCAGCAAAGCCGCGAGGTGGAGCAAATCCTTAAAAGCCGGTCTCAGTTCGGATTGCAGGCTGCAACTCGCCTGCATGAAGTCGGAATTGCTAGTAATCGCGGATCAGCATGCCGCGGTGAATACGTTCCCGGGTCTTGTACACACCGCCCGTCACACCACGAGAGTTTACAACACCCGAAGCCGGTGGGGTAACCGCAAGGAGCCAGCCGTCGAAGGTGGGGTAGATGATTGGGGTGAAGTCGTAACAAGGTAGCCGTATCGGAAGGTGCGGCTGGATCACCTCCTTTCTATGGAGAATCGTTTCCTGCAACGGAAACATTCAAATATACGGAAGCTAAGCTTCCAAAACACTCACTCGTTGTTCAGTTTTGAGAGTTTAATCTCTCAAAACTTGCTCATTGAAAACTAGATAACGAAACAATTTTGCGATTTTAGAAATATCCTTTAAACTGAACTTGTGTTAAACAAGTGAAGATTAATAGATTGCTTAGCGAAATTTTTGAATGATGAACGACTTTTGGTGAATGCCAACCGGAGTGAATCAGTCAAAAATGAGCATATGGTTAAGCTATTAAGAGCACACGGAGGATGCCTAGGCGCTAGGAGCCGATGAAGGACGTGGCGAACAACGATACTGCCTCGGGGAGCTGTACGCAAGCTTTGATCCGGGGATGTCCGAATGGGGAAACCCAGCTGTCGTAATGGATAGTTATCTCCACCTGAACACATAGGGTGGTTGAAGGCATACCAGGGGAACTGAAACATCTAAGTACCCTGAGGAAGAGAAAACAATAGTGATTCCGTCAGTAGCGGCGAGCGAACGCGGATTAGCCCAAACCAATCAGCTTGCTGGTTGGGGTTGTGGGACGTCTCACATGGAGTTACAAAGGAACCGGTTAGTTGAAGAGGTCTGGAAAGGCCCGCCAGAGAAGGTAAAAGCCCTGTAGTCAAAAATCTGTTCCCTCCGAGACGGATCCCGAGTAGTGCGAGGCACGTGAAACCTCGTATGAATCCGGCAGGACCATCTGCCAAGGCTAAATACTCCCTAGCGACCGATAGTGAAGCAGTACCGTGAGGGAAAGGTGAAAAGCACCCCGGAAGGGGAGTGAAATAGAACCTGAAACCGTGTGCTTACAAAAAGTCAGAGCCCGTTTTATGGGTGATGGCGTGCCTTTTGTAGAATGAACCGGCGAGTTACGTTCCCGTGCAAGGTTAAGGTGAAAAGCCGTAGCCGCAGCGAAAGCGAGTCTGAATAGGGCGAATGAGTACGTGGACGTAGACCCGAAACCGTGTGATCTACCCCTGTCCAGGGTGAAGGTGCGGTAACACGCACTGGAGGCCCGAACCCACGCACGTTGAAAAGTGCGGGGATGAGGTGGGGGTAGCGGAGAAATTCCAATCGAACTCGGAGATAGCTGGTTCTCCCCGAAATAGCTTTAGGGCTAGCCTCGGAACAAGTAAGTCGTGGAGGTAGAGCACTGATTGGGTGCGGGGCCCGCAAGGGTTACCAAGCTCAGTCAAACTCCGAATGCCATAGACTTGTATTCCGGGAGTCAGACAGTGAGTGCTAAGATCCATTGTCGAAAGGGAAACAGCCCAGACCATCAGCTAAGGTCCCCAAGTGTGTGTTAAGTGGGAAAGGATGTGGAGTTGCACAGACAACCAGGATGTTGGCTTAGAAGCAGCCACCATTTAAAGAGTGCGTAATAGCTCACTGGTCGAGTGACTCTGCGCCGAAAATGTAACGGGGCTAAACACACCACCGAAGCTATGGCTTGATGCTTTGCATCAGGGGTAGGGGAGCGTTGTATACCGGGTTGAAGGTAGACCGGAAGGACTGCTGGACTGTATACAAGTGAGAATGCCGGTATGAGTAACGAAAAGATCAGTGAGAATCTGATCCGCCGAAAACCTAAGGGTTCCTGAGGAAGGCTCGTCCGCTCAGGGTAAGTCGGGACCTAAGGCGAGGCCGAAAGGCGTAGTCGAAGGACAACAGGTCGAAATTCCTGTACCACCGTAAATCGTTACGAGCGATGGGGGGACGCAGTAGGGTAGTGACGCAGACTGATGGATGTCTGTCCAAGCAGTGAGGCTGATGTGTAGGCAAATCCGCACATCGTAAGGCTGGGCTGTGATGGGGAGTGAAAATTACAGTAGCGAAGGTCATGATCTCAGACTGCCAAGAAAAGCCTCTAGCCAGATGAAGGTGCCCGTACCGTAAACCGACACAGGTAGGTGAGAAGAGAATTCTAAGGCGCGCGGAAGAACTCTCGTTAAGGAACTCGGCAAAATGACCCCGTAACTTCGGGAGAAGGGGTGCCCCGGTAGTGTGAATAGCACGAGGGGGCCGCAGTGAAAAGGCCCAAGCGACTGTTTAGCAAAAACACAGGTCTGTGCGAAGCCGCAAGGCGAAGTATACGGGCTGACGCCTGCCCGGTGCTGGAAGGTTAAGGGGAGTGGTTAGGAGTAATCCGAAGCTATGAACCGAAGCCCCAGTAAACGGCGGCCGTAACTATAACGGTCCTAAGGTAGCGAAATTCCTTGTCAGGTAAATTCTGACCCGCACGAATGGCGTAACGACTTGGGCGCTGTCTCAACGAGAGATCCGGTGAAATTTTAATACCTGTGAAGATGCAGGTTACCCGCGACAAGACGGAAAGACCCCATGGAGCTTTACTGCAGCTTGATATTGGATTTGGGTACGATCTGTACAGGATAGGTGGGAGCCTAAGAAGCATGAGCGCCAGCTTGTGTGGAGGCAACGTTGGGATACCACCCTGATCGTATCTAGGTTCTAACTTGGTACCGTAATCCGGTGCGAGGACAGTGTCAGGTGGGCAGTTTGACTGGGGCGGTCGCCTCCTAAAGAGTAACGGAGGCGCCCAAAGGTTCCCTCAGAATGGTTGGAAATCATTCGCAGAGTGTAAAGGCACAAGGGAGCTTGACTGCGAGACCTACAAGTCGAGCAGGGACGAAAGTCGGGCTTAGTGATCCGGTGGTACCGCATGGAAGGGCCATCGCTCAACGGATAAAAGCTACCCTGGGGATAACAGGCTTATCTCCCCCAAGAGTCCACATCGACGGGGAGGTTTGGCACCTCGATGTCGGCTCATCGCATCCTGGGGCTGAAGTAGGTCCCAAGGGTTGGGCTGTTCGCCCATTAAAGCGGTACGCGAGCTGGGTTCAGAACGTCGTGAGACAGTTCGGTCCCTATCTGTCGTGGGCGTAGGAAATTTGAGAGGAGCTGTCCTTAGTACGAGAGGACCGGGATGGACATACCGCTGGTGTACCAGTTGTTCCGCCAGGAGCATCGCTGGGTAGCTATGTATGGAAGGGATAAGCGCTGAAAGCATCTAAGCGCGAAGCCCACCTCAAGATGAGATTTCCCAATTAGTAAGACCCCTTGAAGACGACGAGGTAGATAGGCTGGAGGTGGAAGTGCAGCAATGCATGGAGCTGACCAGTACTAATCGGTCGAGGGCTTATCCTACAATTAAATTGCAAAGATTGTTTCGTATCTAGTTTTCAGGGAGCAAATCCTTGAATACCGCATTTGTAAAAATGCTCGTTTGGTGGCGATAGCGGAGGGGTTCCACACGTACCCATCCCGAACACGACCGTTAAGCCCTCCAGCGCCGATGGTACTTGGACCGCAGGGTCCTGGGAGAGTAGGACGTCGCCAAGCAATACATAAAGACACTGCCATTAGGTAGTGTCTTTTTTGTTGTGTGTTTTTAGTTAAACACCTATTTTACTAAGGCATAATGTATGAGACTCCTTGTAATACCATATTAAACATAACTTATGTTCATTATAAATGAATCAATATTTATAAATCTCTTTGTATTAGGCCCAGTATAAGTATTTAATATAGATGTAAGTGATCTTATATGACTTATTACTTCTCTGGTCGAATCTTAACAAGGTCGGAGCTGTGAAGACTTGTGCAGAGTGTCTGGAAAGCGAATACAATAGTAGTTTGACGGTTTTGTTATCTATTTATACTTTTGACCATAGAGGGATCGGAAATAAGGTGTCTTGGATATATAAGATGGGTTAAAACGTTATAATAATTGTGTTTTAACATTTAGTAAGGTGAAGAGA
>NZ_CP127162.1:22500-87500 GCF_030263935.1 Paenibacillus polygoni
AGAGTGCGTAATAGCTCACTGGTCGAGTGACTCTGCGCCGAAAATGTAACGGGGCTAAACACACCACCGAAGCTATGGCTTGATGCTTTGCATCAGGGGTAGGGGAGCGTTGTATACCGGGTTGAAGGTAGACCGGAAGGACTGCTGGACTGTATACAAGTGAGAATGCCGGTATGAGTAACGAAAAGATCAGTGAGAATCTGATCCGCCGAAAACCTAAGGGTTCCTGAGGAAGGCTCGTCCGCTCAGGGTAAGTCGGGACCTAAGGCGAGGCCGAAAGGCGTAGTCGAAGGACAACAGGTCGAAATTCCTGTACCACCGTAAATCGTTACGAGCGATGGGGGGACGCAGTAGGGTAGTGACGCAGACTGATGGATGTCTGTCCAAGCAGTGAGGCTGATGTGTAGGCAAATCCGCACATCATAAGGCTGGGCTGTGATGGGGAGTGAAAATTACAGTAGCGAAGGTCATGATCTCAGACTGCCAAGAAAAGCCTCTAGCCAGATGAAGGTGCCCGTACCGTAAACCGACACAGGTAGGTGAGAAGAGAATTCTAAGGCGCGCGGAAGAACTCTCGTTAAGGAACTCGGCAAAATGACCCCGTAACTTCGGGAGAAGGGGTGCCCCGGTAGTGTGAATAGCACGAGGGGGCCGCAGTGAAAAGGCCCAAGCGACTGTTTAGCAAAAACACAGGTCTGTGCGAAGCCGCAAGGCGAAGTATACGGGCTGACGCCTGCCCGGTGCTGGAAGGTTAAGGGGAGTGGTTAGGGATCAGTCCCGAAGCTATGAACCGAAGCCCCAGTAAACGGCGGCCGTAACTATAACGGTCCTAAGGTAGCGAAATTCCTTGTCAGGTAAATTCTGACCCGCACGAATGGCGTAACGACTTGGGCGCTGTCTCAACGAGAGATCCGGTGAAATTTTAATACCTGTGAAGATGCAGGTTACCCGCGACAAGACGGAAAGACCCCATGGAGCTTTACTGCAGCTTGATATTGGATTTGGGTACGATCTGTACAGGATAGGTGGGAGCCTAGGAAGCATGAGCGCCAGCTTGTGTGGAGGCAACGTTGGGATACCACCCTGATCGTATCTAGGTTCTAACTTGGTACCGTGATCCGGTGCGAGGACAGTGTCAGGTGGGCAGTTTGACTGGGGCGGTCGCCTCCTAAAGAGTAACGGAGGCGCCCAAAGGTTCCCTCAGAATGGTTGGAAATCATTCGCAGAGTGTAAAGGCACAAGGGAGCTTGACTGCGAGACCTACAAGTCGAGCAGGGACGAAAGTCGGGCTTAGTGATCCGGTGGTACCGCATGGAAGGGCCATCGCTCAACGGATAAAAGCTACCCTGGGGATAACAGGCTTATCTCCCCCAAGAGTCCACATCGACGGGGAGGTTTGGCACCTCGATGTCGGCTCATCGCATCCTGGGGCTGAAGTAGGTCCCAAGGGTTGGGCTGTTCGCCCATTAAAGCGGTACGCGAGCTGGGTTCAGAACGTCGTGAGACAGTTCGGTCCCTATCTGTCGTGGGCGTAGGAAATTTGAGAGGAGCTGTCCTTAGTACGAGAGGACCGGGATGGACATACCGCTGGTGTACCAGTTGTTCCGCCAGGAGCATCGCTGGGTAGCTATGTATGGAAGGGATAAGCGCTGAAAGCATCTAAGCGCGAAGCCCACCTCAAGATGAGATTTCCCAATGAGTAAGACCCCTTGAAGACGACGAGGTAGATAGGCTGGGGGTGGAAGTGCAGCAATGCATGGAGCTGACCAGTACTAATCGGTCGAGGGCTTATCCTACAACATAAAATTGCAAAGATTGTTTCGTATCTAGTTTTCAGGGAGCAAATCCTTGAATACCGCATTTGTAAAAATGCACGTTTGGTGGCGATAGCGGAGGGGTTCCACACGTACCCATCCCGAACACGACCGTTAAGCCCTCCAGCGCCGATGGTACTTGGACCGCAGGGTCCTGGGAGAGTAGGACGTCGCCAAGCAAAGAACCACTGTCGATCAATCGATGGTGGTTTTTATTTTTTTTAAAAAGACTGTATTGAAAGAAGGTAGTAACATTTTTGTTACGGATTTACCCTTTTAAAAAGTTATAATAACTACGGGTTATAAAATAAAAGGGGTGGTATCATTTTTGCAACAAAGGGAGAATATAGGCTGCGATACAAAAAACTATGTCTCTATTGTCTGCTGTGCCTGAGTTTGTTGATGACAATGGGATGCAGCCAGAAAACTTCTTGGGAGTCATATGAAGAAGCAGCTAATGTTAAAGGTTTTCCTGTCCCAGAAGAAGCTAATCGAATGGATCGTGCAACGACTAATCCGGAAATGGATTACATACAATATTCGCTACCAGGCGTGAATAAGAACGATCAATTACCGGATGAATATATAAATGAAATTATAGAGTGGGGTTGGACTGAGGACGTAGCTAGTGAACAATCTGATACATCTGATCCAGCACCGCGTATTTTTGTGAAAGACACAACTAGAGTACATTTATCTTTGCATAATGGTTATTTAACCGTTCTTGTGCCTACACAAGATGCTTCACTAATTAAACCCAAAATCGTAGATACCAATAATTAAGACCTTTCGATTAGGAAAGGTCTTTTTTTATTTATTCATTAGCTTTAATAAGTTCAATAAGCTGATCAAATTCATTAAATTTATTAAATTTATTAAATTCATTATGCAACTATACTATTAGGTGTTAAATGTATCTTATTAGCTATAATATATTTTTACTAGGGGTGTGGTAAGTTACCACGAAGCCCCTACTGTATGTAGTATGAGATATCCTGATTTGTTACTTTTATAAGACCGTCTTTTCTTTCACGGATTAACCAGGTTATGCAGTAGAGCCTAGGGAGTAGCAACCAAAAGTGCCAGAATAATAAGTTAATGGAGAAAGCAATTGGGGCAGCTATGATAAAGATGAAGATGAGGATCAGGCTGATCCAAGTGATATGCAGGTGTATTTTTGAAAAAAAACGATAATTGACATACTGTTCTGGAATCATTCCCACCCAGGGCAGTTGCCAGGTGAACCTCCACTTCTGTAAGTATCTTTTACTGAGGAGAAGGGCGGAGCGGGAAATAACGAAATGAGTCCAAACGATTGTAATGAATGATAATACATAGCAAAGTACTCCGAACCATGTGAAGAAGAGAAGACTAATGAATAGCATAATGATGGCCAAGCTTACATAACTCCAAATGACTGGGCGCGATATGTAGTTTTTGCGTAGAAGACGATAATGATAGTATGTAGCTTCTTCTCCGATGACTTCGGGCATTCTAATAAATCCTCCCTTACCTATGAACTGATTGACTACATTTATTGTCTAAGCCACTTTTGAAACCTCTTTCATATATTGTATATCGGATAATGATATGGATAAATTTAAATGTTGTAAAGAAATAGGTACAGACACCCATTCGATATAGGATGAATAGCATAACCTATGATAAAGAAATGGTGTTTGACTATGAAAAGGTTTAAAATAGTAGAAACTGTACCATACTAATAGGAAAAGAAATAAAGGTGGGATAGTTATGGAGGCACAGCAAGTTCAGCCTAAACACAAATGTATTGTCTGTGAGCAGTCTAAAGAAGAAGGTATTTTTATTGTTTCTGAATTTATTTGTACAGATTGCGAGACCGAAATCGTGCACACAGACGCTCAAGATGCAAAATATCCTTTTTTTATTCATCAACTCAAGCAAATTTGGTTACAACAAAATAATGCATAATATATAATGCTCTTCTCTTTCAACTTTTAGAAAAGGCCTGGAAAGGCCTTTTTTATATTTCTGGCTCTGCACTATATATTTCTGGCTCTGTATTATATATTTCTAGCTAGGTATTATATATTTCTATTTCATTTATTAATTTTTTCATCTATCCTCGATGTTATTTTAATTGGAATACAATACAATATAGTTGTATCTATGAAAAGATCGGAAGGAATAAAGAAATGGACAATCACCAATTAAACAAAGATAAAGCTCCCTTGTACGAAGCTTTGGTTCAATATAAAAATTCAAAGAAACATACATACCATGTACCTGGTCATAAAAATGGACAGGTCTATTCATCTGTTGCACAGGATACATTGCTTCAAGAAGTAATGAAAATAGACGCTACAGAGATTACAGGCCTTGATGATCTGCATCATCCAGAATCGGTAATCATGGAGGCACAGCAGTTAGCAGCCGACTGTTTTGGTGCAGAGGAAAGCTTCTTTCTGGTAGGAGGAAGCACCTCAGGTAATATTGCGCTGCTTCTTACGGTATGCACTGAACCAGGGGATCTTATACTAGTACAGCGTAATGTTCATAAATCAGTAATCCATGGTCTTATGCTTGCTGGTGCACATGCAGTTTTTCTAGCTCCACAGGTAGACCCATCAAGCGGCCTTGCTACAGCACCAGCAAAATCAACGATTGAGGAAGCACTGCAGGCTTATCCGAATGCTAAAGGTGTTTTTATTACCATGCCTAATTATTATGGGATGGGATTTGATCTATCTGGTATTGCAGCAACTTGCCATAAGGCAGGTGTACCGCTTCTTGTAGATGAAGCACACGGTGCGCATTATGGACAGCATCCTGCGCTGCCTGTGTCTGCCTTAACCGCAGGAGCCGATGGAGTGGTGCAATCCACTCATAAGATGCTGTCAGCCATGACAATGGGTGCTATGCTTCATGTACAGGGGAACCTGCTGGATCGTGAGCTGCTAAAGCAGCGTTTGTCTATGATTCAGAGTTCGAGTCCGTCCTATCCCATTATGGCCTCTCTTGATCTTGCGCGCTTACATCTGCATAAGCATGGTGAGAAGGTCTTCTCTACTGGCCTTGCAGCTGTACACATGGTAGGAAAGGGAATCGAAGACTTACCCCGTTTTGGTTTATTGGATACTTTGAGAGAATCGGAGGCTTATACGGTTCAGGATCCTTTTAAACTCGTCATATATGATAAAAAGAAGCTGTTATCAGGATATGAATTGCAGGGTAAGCTCGAAGAGCAGGGCTGTGTCCCTGAAATGAGTGACGACACTTACGTTGTCCTTCTTTTTAGTCTAGGCTCCTCAGAGGAGGATGCTAGGCACCTTTTAAAGGCCTTAGTGCATATATCATTAGAAGAGGGCCCTAAAGAAATAAAACAACATCATAATTTAGAGAGCACAGCTACACATCATGTTTCCACGTGGAACATTTTGCATTCTTCTGTCTATTCTTGTCCTGTTCCTTTTCATTTAGGTAAAATAAAGAAAGAGCAAAAAGAAAAAGTTAGTATTACAAAAGCATCTAACCGAATTAGTGCAGAGATGGTTATTCCCTATCCTCCGGGTATACCTATATTGTATCCAGGAGAAATAATTAGTGAGAACATGAGAAATCATCTGATAAAACTACGGGATTCAGGAGCAAAAATTCAAGGTACTGCAGATTCGAGTTTGGAAACGATATGGGTTATGGTAGAAAAGTAATCTACTATCCGTATTCAAGAGCGAGTTCACGTTAGTAGAAATGAATGTGTCGATTTAATCAAACGTATTGTTATGAATGGTTCTCAACCATCTATAAACTAATAAATTAACGTACTCATTGCTAAAAAATAAAGCCTAGGGGAGAGAAACATTGTCTAAAGGAATATTTATCACGCTTGAGGGTGGCGAAGGATCAGGTAAAACTACCATGATTTCACGTTTATCAAATTATTTAGAAGAACGAAACATTGCTTATCTAGTAACTCGGGAGCCCGGAGGTATTGAAATAGCCGAAAAAATCAGGTCTATTATTCTAGATCCGGAACATACAGCGATGGATGCGAGAACCGAAGCACTTCTGTATGCAGCAGCACGTAGACAACATCTTGTCGAAAAGGTAATTCCCGCACTTGAGAAAGGGCTTATTGTTTTATGTGATCGGTTTGTCGATAGCAGCCTGGCATATCAAGGGTACGCAAGAGGAATTGGTGTAGAGGAAATCCGTTCAATTAATCTTTTTGCGACGGAAGATATTACGCCGGATGTTACGATTTACTTTGATGTTGACCCAGAGATTGGACTTGCAAGAATAGCAGCCAATCAAAATAGAGAAGTGAATCGTTTAGATTTGGAAAATCGTTTATTTCACGATAAGGTGAGAGAAGGTTATCTCAAATTGGTAGAAAATGAGCCGGGGAGAATAAAAATGATAGATGCTTCGTTGTCACCTGATGAAGTATTTTGTAGTTTAATTGCAAACATTGATTGCGTATTAAAGGATATTTAGGGGTATATGTCTAATAAAGACTTAAACAGAGCAAGTTTGGACTCTGGCAGTAAGGAAGGCTGTTCAAGTCGTGGAGAATAGATTTGATCTGAACAGATGAATTACATTATGGGTATTATGAATTTCTACTTAGGAGGCGTTTTTCGATGAAACTTATCGTAGCCATTATTCAAGATAAAGATAGTAACCGTCTTTCCAGCGGACTCGTGAAAGCAAACTTTCGTGCAACGAAACTTGCGAGTACAGGTGGTTTTCTAAAAGCGGGAAATACCACATTTATGATCGGGGTAGACGATGGTCAGGTAGAAGCCGTGATGAATGTAATTCGCAGCAGCTGTAAAGTAAGAGAACAACTTGTAACCCCTGTGACACCGATGAGTGGAACAACGGATTCATATTTGCCTCTGCCGGTGGAAGTACAAGTGGGCGGAGCAACCGTATTCGTATTACCAGTCGATCGTTTTGAACATTTCTAATAGAAGGAATAAACACCCTAAGTTTGTTTTAAGAAGAAAGCAGGGATACGTGTGAAAATCAACCCAGGATTTCGGCCGCTGCAGAATGGAATAAGTCCCTCTGATTCAGGTGCAAGACCTGTACAGAATAAGGAATTTACCAGCATGATGCAGCAACAGGGAGAGAGAGCATCGAATGAAGAGCTAACTCGCCGATTGAACGAAATTCAACTTCAGGGGGACCGGCTTGCACGTTCCATGACGATTCGTGAGTTAAAAGCGTATAAGCAACTCGTTAAGCGATTTTTAGAGGATACGGTAAGACAAGGCGTAAGCACGAAGGAATCTAGAGGTTGGGATCGTAGAGGACGCGGGAAACGTTATCTGCTTTTAGATGAGGTAGATGAGGTTTTGCTCAAAATGGCTGAAGAGATGCTTCAAACAGAACAAGGAAAGATGGAACTCCTTCAAAAAATAGGCGAGATTCGCGGAATGCTTATTAATCTCAGCTTTTAGATAAATGTGGAGAAAGACAAGTGAACTCTAACTTGTCTTTTTTTATATACAACGCTTCTTATAAAATGGTAATTAATTTTATTATCATCCTAAAATTTATATTACCAGCGAACATGATATAATAGATAAAGATGATGATTTGTAATTCTTTTTAGGAAGAATTCAGTTATATAGGATTGTCATACAAACATAATTCATGCGGCAATACAGCATGGGGAGGATCATCTCATGTCTTTTCGTGATATTATGGGCCAGGAAACAGCAAAACAAATGCTGCAAAGCGGACTTCGGCAGCAATCAACTAGTCATGCCTACTTATTCAGTGGTCCTTCGGGCAGCGGGCAGCGACAAATGGCTACTGCATTAGCCCAAGCGATCTATTGTACTCGTCAGGAGGATGATGCGTGCGGGGAGTGTCTGGAATGTCGTAAGGTGGAACACGGGAACCATCCGGATCTACACTATATAGAGCCTGAAGGGGCCAGCCTTAAGATTGATCAGATTCGTGAGCTGCAGAAAATTTTCAATTACCGGTCCGAGAACAACAATCGTAAAATTTACATTATAGATCAGGCAGATAAGATGACGACACAGGCTGCGAACAGCTTGCTAAAGTTTCTTGAAGAACCACAGGTACCCGCTGTAGGGATCTTAATAACAAGTAACAAAGGGGCTATGCTTCCAACGATTCTATCCAGGACTCAGGAGGTCCCCTTTAAAGCGCTTAGTCCGGAGCGAATTGAAGAGGTCTTTGTGAAAGAAGGATATTCACCTGCACTTGTGAGAACTGCCGCATTTTTAACCTCTGGGTTGGAATCATGCAAGAGTCTGCTTGACCAGAATTGGTTTGCAGAAATTAGAAATGTAATGTTACAATTAGGAGGAGAGTCACTGACGAGAGGCAGTATGTCGCTAGTTTCTGCACAACAGAAACTTTTTAAGACAGGACTTTCCGAACATCTTGAACTGATGTTTGATATGTTCCATTTGTGGTTCAAGGACATGCTTTATGTAACTTACGGCAAGCAAGAGAACGTTATTTTTATAGATCAACTTAGTTCCATTTCTACGATAGCAAGAAGTCGTTCGACAGAGCAGTGGGTATCTTATATGGATCTGGCTGCAGAATGTAGGAAAAAATTGCGTTCGAATATGAATGGGCAACTATGTGTGGAGCAATTTTTGATTGGACTTGCATCGTAACTCTTTAAGAGGGTCTAGTCAGCAATAAATATATTGTTTTTTTATTCTTTACCCTAGCAATGTCTTAACATATTACGCTTTGATTGCGGTCTTTTTTTAAAGGCTTCAATAGAGGTTTTATTGTATACAAGGGGGTTAATTTTTTGTACAGTGTAGTCGGTGTCCGTTTCAAAAAAGCGGGCAAAATTTATTACTTTGATCCCCTCGATCTTCCTATTGAAAAGGATTCTAGCGTTATTGTAGAGACCGCTCGCGGGATTGAGTACGGCAAAGTAGTTATAGGTAAGAAGGAAGTCGGGGAATCTGACGTCGTATTGCCTCTCAAAAAGGTCATTCGTATCGCAGGTGAAGCGGATGCCAAAGTAGTGGAAGAGAATAAGCTCGCAGCAAAGGACGCGTTTGGAACCTGTTTAAATAAAATCAGAGACCATGGCCTCAAAATGAAGCTGGTTGATGTGGAATTTACCTTTGATCGCAATAAAATCATATTTTACTTTACGGCAGAAGGCCGTGTGGATTTTAGAGAACTGGTAAAAGATTTGGCAAGTATTTTCCGTACTCGCATTGAACTGCGCCAGATTGGTGTGCGTGATGAGGCGAAAATGCTTGGAGGAATAGGTCCTTGTGGACGAGTACTATGTTGTTCCTCTTGGCTGGGGGATTTTGAACCCGTATCGATCAAAATGGCGAAGGATCAGAGCCTCTCGCTCAATCCAACCAAAATTTCAGGACTTTGTGGAAGACTTATGTGTTGTTTAAAATTTGAGCATGATAACTATGAGAGTGTTAAAGAGGAGATGCCAGCCGTAGGAAAACTTGTGGTTACCTCACTTGGTGAAGGTAAGGTTGTTGGAATACATGCAGGTAATCGAACCATTCATGTTCAGTTGTTTGAGATAAATAAAGTGAAAGAACTTTCAATGGATGACGTTGTCATCAAGTAAACCATTATGTTTGCTTTCGGGGTGGGATTTTGGAGAAGAAAACAGTTTTTGCGCACATTCTTGAAATGGAAACACAAATGGGACAAATGAGCAGTGATCTGGGAGAGCTGAAAATGATCGTTAAGGAATTGCTCGAAGAGAATCAGCGTATCACACTAGAGAACGAGCAACTTCGTAAGGTGTTAAAACGTGGGGCTTCTGCCGAAAAGGCAGCTCCTACACCCAAGACTCCACTACCTCAGACTCATGTCCTTGAGCCAGAAGAAGATGTCGTTGGTGAAGGTCATGACAACTTGGCTCGACTGTATTATGAAGGTTTTCATATTTGTAATGTCTATTATGGTCATTTACGAACGGAAGGCGATTGTCTGTTCTGTCTATCATTTTTGAATAAGTAATGAGCCGTAGGGGTTCCCTACGGTTTTTTTTTAGGGATCAGGAACGATATTAAGAGTAAGGCAGGGAAGAGATAATAATGAAAAGAAACGAAGTTGTTCTACATCCCTCTGAACGATTAGATGATCTACTTACGCATGATCTACAGATCATTCAGAGCGATGAGGTTTTTAGTTTTTCTATGGATGCCGTCCTCTTAGCAAGGTTTGCAGGGATTCCGAAGAGAGGAAAAATTCTAGATATATGTACGGGTAACGGTGTGATTCCCATTCTGTTAACCACTCGAACAAAGGCTTCAATTGATGCCGTAGAAATTCAGCCCAGATTAGCAGAGATGGCAAGGCGAAGTGTGCAATTAAATCAGCTGGATGAGCAGATCCAAATTTACGAGGGGGATGTGCGGAATTTTGCGGATCAGATTGGATATGGAAAGTATGATGCAATCACAGTGAATCCACCTTATATGCCGCTCAATGGAAGTGACATTAAGCTGAGTATACACCAAGCTACAGCGAGGCATGAACTAAATGGAACACTCGAAGATATCATAAAAGCTTGCATGCACCTTGTGCGCACAGGCGGCAAAGTTTCTATGGTTCATAAACCACAGCGTATCGGTGAAATTATTACACTTATGCGGAAATACCGTTTGGAGCCCAAACGTATTCGTATGGTTCACCCTAGGATGGATAAAGAGGCGAATATGGTGCTAATCGAAGCTTTACGTGATGGAAAACCGGATGTAAGAATGCTCCCGCCTCTAATTGTCTATAACGAAGAGGGACAATACTGTGAGGAGATTATGAACATCTATTATGGTGAGCACAATCTAGAGGAGGAGAATAAATGAGATTTCAGGTACAAAAAAGCTTTGATAGTCAGATACAGACAGGCACACTCTATTTAGTTGCTACACCGATAGGTAATTTAAATGATATGACTTATCGTGCGGTTCAAACATTGAAAGAGTGCGACATTATAGCAGCAGAGGACACAAGGATGACAAGGAAATTACTTAGTCATTTTGAGATTAGTCCAGAGCTTTTATTTAGTTATCATGAACATAATAAGGCTGCAAGTGGTCCGGAGCTGATACGTTATATAATAGAAGGAAAAAATTTGGCGCTTGTTAGTGATGCCGGAATGCCGGCTATTTCGGACCCTGGTTCTGATCTCGTTGCGCTGGCGATTGAAGCAGGTATTCCCGTTGTTACTGTACCAGGTGCTAATGCAGCTTTATCCGCTCTTATTGCATCAGGTTTACCTACAGAAAGGTTTACGTTCATTGGCTTCTTACCGCGTGACAAAAAAGATATGCAAAAGGTTCTAGAAACAGTAGGCTACTCCCAAGGGACATTAATCTTCTATGAATCTCCGCACCGCGTACTGAAAACATTAACCATATTACTTGAGAGTTATGGCAATCGAAACGTCGTTCTTGCTAGAGAATTGACTAAGCGACATGAGGAATATGTAAGGGGAAGCATTCAGGAATGTATAGAATGGCTTGAGGAAAATCCACCGATAGGAGAGTACTGTGTCATTGTGGAAGGGATGAGTGCTGAGGAAGAACATACGCTGCAAAATGAATGGTGGCAAAACCTAAAGTTAGATCAGCATGTAGAGCATTATGAGAACGAAGGATTATCCCGGAAGGATGCCATGAAAAAGACAGCGTCTGATCGTGGATTATCAAAAAGAGATATCTACAATGCTTTATTAAAAGAAGAATAAATGAGCTTTCAGATATCAAAAAATGCCTTCACCGGTTACATAGTGACCGAGGAAGGCATTAAGAATTATAAAAAGGTTAGAGATAACCGTAGTTAAGACTAAAATCAAAAAAAGAAAAGCACTATATATAAAATAGAGATATCTATAATTTAATTTAAAATGATAGCTTTTCTATAGCATCTTTTATAACCAATATTCTTTAATTTGTCACAGGTGCTGGGATTTCAGAAATACATTCGTGACAAACAATTTTTCCTTTGAAGTAAGTTACGTTCTCAGCATTACCACAGAAGATACAAGCAGGCTCATATTTCTTAAGCATGATGCGCTCTCCGTCAACATAGATTTCCAGAGCGTCTTTTTCTCCGATGCCTAGTGTACGACGCAGCTCGATAGGAATAACCACCCGTCCTAGTTCATCAACTTTTCTTACAATACCTGTAGATTTCATCATTAATTTGTTGCTCCTCTCGCCATCACTTATAATTGCATTATTCGACATTATTTTATCTTTTATGCTAATCATCATACCAACCATTCCCAAATCAGTCAACATTAAAAATGACTTATTAGATTAATATTTAATGAACATCTATGAAAAGGACTGGTTTATCTATGATTTTCACTGTCGCTTTTATTATTATAACGCTTGTCGATTTGGAAATCAAAACTACAGCCTAATTCGACACAAATTGTCGTAAAATGTCGAAAAAAATAATAAATAGTTGACTATAAGTCGAAATTATTGTAAGGATTGCGCGCAATTGAATTTTAATTCATTATCTTGAGGAGGATTGAGACATATGCAACTAAAACTAACTGAAGAAAAGGTTTTTAAAGATCCAGTTCATAATTATGTGCATGTTAAAGATCCGATTATCTGGCAGCTAATCAACACCCCTGAATTTCAACGACTTCGTCGAATTAGACAGCTGGGGACTTCCTATCTGACTTTTCATGGAGCTGAACATAGCCGTTTCTCCCACTCGCTAGGTGTTTATGAAATTACGAGAAAAATCATTTCTCAATTTGAGCGAAGTGGTTATACAGATTGGCCGACAGAAGAGAAACTTGTCGCACTTTGTGCGGCTCTGCTGCATGATGTGGGTCATGGACCTTTTTCACATTCAATAGAAGAAGCATTTGATATGAACCATGAAGAGTGGACATGTAAAATTATTATGGGAGATACGGAGATTGGGGCGATTCTAAGAACGGTTGCACCTGATTTTCCAGAGAAGATAGCTTCTGTCATTGAAAAGACCTACGATAAACCCATTGTAGTAAACCTTGTCTCGAGTCCACTTGATGCAGATCGTATGGATTATTTATTACGAGATGCTTATTACACGGGGGTAAACTACGGCACGATTGACCTTGATCGAATCTTAAGAATGCTGCGCCCATACCATGGCAGGGTTGTCGTAAAGGATTCAGGAATGCATGCGGTAGAAGATTATCTTATGGCGCGTTATCAAATGTATTGGCAAGTTTATTTTCATCCTGTAACCCGCAGTTCAGAAATTATTCTTCGTCAAATTTTTAGAAGAGCAAAAGAACTGGTTCAAAGCGAATATTCATTCGGTTTTATGTTACCCTCACTCCTTTCCCTCATTAAAGGGAATATTACGGTACAAGAATATCTTCGTATTGATGAGTCTATTATACAAACTGCATTTAACCAGTGGACTGAAGAGAAGGATGAATTACTACGAGATTTATGTACGCGATTTTTAGATCGGAAACTGTATAAATATGTAGAAGTGGATCTTATGTCAGCTGACGAAATTACGGAAATCACACAGGCTTTTAAAGACGCGGGCCTTAATCCAGGATATGACCTGGAAATTGATTTTCCATCTGATCTGCCGTATGATGTGTTTCGTCCGGATGATGAGGATAGCCAAAAGCAAATTATTATCATAGACAAACAGGAACGGCTGCGCGATATCTCAGAAGTATCGGAAATTGTTCGTTCCATCAGCGGCATTCAGCGCGGCAAGTATCATTTATATTTTCCAGAAGAAAAAGTGAGGAAAGTTCTTGATCAACTTCCACCTCAGATCGCAAAAATATTTTCCTAAACATGAATGTATTTTTAGAATAGATACTTTTTATTATGAGCAAGAGAGGAGCACAAAACGATGTTATTTGACACACATACACATTTAGATGCAGCGGAGTTTGACAATGATCGAGAAGAAGTGATCCAGCGTGCTCTCGATGCAGGAGTAACTCGGATGGTGAATATCGGTTTTAACCGCGAAACGATACCAACAACCATGGAACTTGTCGAAAAGTACGATTTCATCTATGGAGCTGTTGGCTGGCATCCGGTTGATGCCATTACAATGAAGGATGGAGACCTAGAGTGGATCGCTTCTTTGTGTGAGCATGAGAAAGTGGTAGCAATCGGGGAGATTGGACTAGACTATCACTGGGACACATCTCCAAAAGAAGTTCAACATACAGTTTTACGTCGTCAAATTGGACTTGCTAGAGAAATTAAGATGCCGATTATTATTCATAATCGAGATGCTCATGAGGATATCGTAAAAATTTTGCGAGAAGAAAAAGCCCATGAGGTCGGCGGTATTATGCATTCTTTTTCAGGAAGCTGGGAAACGGCACAAATGTGTCTTGATATGGGTTTCCATCTTTCATTTGGGGGACCTATCACGTTCAAGAATGCCAAACAGCCAAAAGAGGTACTTGCCAAAGTTCCGATGGATCGATTATTGATTGAGACAGACTCTCCCTACCTGACTCCGCATCCCTATCGCGGAAAGCGAAATGAAACAGGACATGTTGCACTTGTGGCAGAAGCAGCAGCAGCTCTAAAAGGGGTATCTGTTGAGGAAATCGGGGAGATTACGACCCGAAATGCACTGGAACTATTTGGAATATAATTCATATTTGGAGAAAAACAGATGAAATAGTGAGTAAATAAGAGCGATTCACCTTTTTGGAAGGATTTTTACCTGTTTATTACAAAGTTTTAACCATTTATTTAGAAAAACGTACTTGAATACCGCTTTACAACATGCATACAAACAGGATATCATCGTTTCAGTGAAATGTTGAAATATTCACTGCGTGTGTTATTCTCGCTGAATTCTTCGAAAATAGAAGAACGGGGGAACCAATAAGGTGGTCTTACAAGCGTTTAGCTTTCTAATTTAGACCATCCTATTTGATTTCAATTTGAGTCTTGGGGTGAAGGAAAAGGCACTAGCCATGAGCTAATGACCTGATCCAGGGCGACTCTTGCGTCCCAATCCGACAGCTAACTCCGTAAGCGTATAAAGAGGTAAACTCGCGTATGATGTTTCCGGTTATTTTTATGATCCTATCCGGAAGCCATGAGAGAGCTCCTCATAAACTCTCTACTGGCTTTTTGTTTTAGGAGAATAAAAGTTACAACCTCGTCATACTGTTGGTTAACAGGAGGAAACATCATGCCGCGAAGAGTGGCACATGGTGCAGAAACAGAAGCAATCTGATTCTGTATACAAATGTTATAGTCGCGTCAAAATACAATCATGCATTACTCTTGACGGCGGGACTACGAAGGAGGACGGAGTAAGTGGGAAATTTCCAACCAGAGGAGACCCATGAGTCACCATCATCCAGCAAGTCTTACGCGTTGCGATGGAAGCATGAGAATCTGCGTCAAATGATATTAGTCGCAATCTTCTCAATCGCACTGTTAGTTATGGTCTCTCTTATTGTTTACAGTCAGGGAGGTAAGGAAATTTCACTAGTCGTGGATGGAAAGGTCCAAACGCTGGAAACTCGTGAGGGTATGCTTAATGAAGTGCTGGATGAGCATGCAATAACAGTAAGCCCCCATGATGAGATTTCGATGCCGCTGAATGGAGCAATCCAAGATGGAGATCGAGTTACTATTAAACGAGCTGTTGCCGTAAACGTAACAGCAGATGGAAAAACGGAACAAATTTATACGACAAAGGATACAGTCCAGGAAGCGCTTCAAAATGAGGGCGTGAAGGTATCAGAAGATGATAAAGTATATCCTTCTGTGGACACTGCGGTGAAAGCAGATCTTAATATTAAAATTGTCCGGGTAACGAAACAAACGGCAAAACAAGAAGTTGCGATTCCTTATAAAGTAATCAAAACTGCTGACCCTAGCTTGTACAAAGGGGATAACCGCGTAATACAAAATGGGCAAGAAGGTGTGATGGTTCAAACCATCGAGAAAGTGTTCCAAGATGGGGAGCTTGTATCCAAGAAAATGACAGACAAGGCCGTATCGAAGAATCGTGTTGATAAAGTCATTGCAGTCGGGTCCAAGAAAAAGCCAGAGCCGAAACCTGAACCTAAGCCTGAGACACTTGTGGCAGCAGCTAGTACAACAAATGTAAGTAGCAAGTCTTTATCAGATAAAGTGAAGAAGGTATCTTCCTCTTCTTCAAGCAGTGATACAATAACGAAAGACGGCGTTTCTTTCAAAGCGAAAAAAGTACTTAATAATGTTTCTATGACTGCGTATTCTTCAGAAGAAGAAGGCATAGGAACAAAGACAGCATCCGGTACTCGTGTACAAGAAGGTCGCACAATTGCGGTTGATCCGAATGTGATACCACTTGGATGGTGGGTGTATATTGAAGGCGTCGGCTTCCGCCGTGCTGAAGATACCGGCGGTGCTATTAAAGGAAATAAAATAGATGTCTATTATGACAGTCTGGATCAAGCCTTAACTTTTGGCCGTAAAAAGGGAAAAACCGTGTATGTCATCGGTCCTGTGAAGCCGGAACTGAACTAAAATATAATTTACAATGCATCACTAATGCTATAGTATTAACAACATGATTCGGTGATGCTATATAAGGTGAACGGAAGTTTAGACCACAGGTCTATCGTTTGCCTCTTACATGCAGAAGAGGAAATTTTCCTCTTCTCTTTTTGTTTAGAAAGGAAGACAAGCGGTCATGATTAAAGAAATTATTGTCGTTGAAGGCAGAGATGATACTGTAGCAATTAAACGGGCTGTAGATGCAGATACCATTGAAACGGGAGGCTCTGCTATTAATGCTCAAATTTTGAGAAAAATCGAACTTGCCCAGCAGAGAAGGGGTGTAATTGTACTTACAGATCCTGATCATGCTGGAGAACGCATTCGTAAAATAATAGCGAATAAAATTCCCGGGGTAAGTCATGCTTTCATAAAAGAAAAAGATGCAACTCGTAAAGGCGATATTGGTGTTGAGAATGCTTCACCGGAAGCGATTCGTGAGGCATTATCTAGAGCTCATACAGCGTATGAGGCAGCTAAGCCGCTTATTGACTGGCAGGACTTGATCGAAGCAGGTCTTATTGTACATCCAGATGCTTCTGCTCGGCGTATGGAGCTTGGTAACATTTTGGGAATCGGTTATTGTAACGGAAAACAGCTATATAAAAGACTAACGATGTTTCAGATTAGTCGTGAAGAGTTTGTAAATGCACTTGAGCAAATTGAACAAAAAGGATTGTGAGAATGTGAAGAGTATGGATGAAATTGCAACACCTAGGCGGACAAAAGAGATTATTGCAAGACACGGATTTTCTTTTAAGAAAAGCTTGGGACAAAACTTTCTTATTGATCAGAACATCCTCCACAAAATTGTAGATGCTGCAAATTTGGATGAAAACAAAGGTGCGCTGGAGATAGGACCAGGTATCGGGGCACTGACTGAAAAACTGGCGCAGGCAGCTAAGAAAGTAACCGCAGTGGAAATTGATCAGCGCCTGATTCCGATTTTGCGAGAAGTACTCGAACCTTATCCTAATATATATTTACATCACGGAGATGTTCTTAAAACAGATTTACCTGCATTATTTAAAGAAAATTTTAGTGACATCGATCAAGTCAGTGTCGTGGCTAACCTTCCGTATTACGTGACAACCCCTATTCTGATGAAGCTGCTCGAAGAGAAGCTGCCGATCGATAATATTGTGGTTATGATTCAAAAAGAGGTAGCAGAGAGAATGGCTGCATCTCCAGGAACAAAAGATTACGGTACCCTGAGTATTGCTGTGCAATATTACAGTGAACCTGAGCTAGTGTGCATCGTACCGCATACGGTCTTTATACCTCAGCCTAATGTAGAGTCTGCTGTTATTCGATTGAAGGTAAGGGAGAAGCCTCCTGTTGAGGTAACAAGCGAAAAACACTTCTTTGAAGTGGTCCATGCTTCATTTGCACAGCGGCGGAAGACGATAGCAAACAACTTGAAAAGCCGTTTCTTTACAAAAGAAAATAAAGATGAATTAGAACCGCTTCTGATTAAGGCAGGTATTGAACCGACAAGACGCGGGGAAACGCTCAGTATTGAGGAGTATGCTCGTTTGAGTGCTGTTTTACTAGAAGCAGGTATAGGTACGGAATAAATTATAATTATGATCCAAGGATCTGAGAGTTCATATTTTTTATCACCTACGAACCAAAGCAGGGGGATGCCCATACCATAGGGTTAGAGGTGATAATGTTGATGAATGTAGGAGACTTGGTCATTCGGAAGTCGTACGGTGGTGACGTTACTTTCCGGGTAGAGGGCCTCCAGGAGGATAAAGCGGTGATTAAAGGAACCGAGTTTAGGCTTCTTGCCGATTCTCCCCTGGATGATCTGGTGAAAGTGCCATACGAACCAGAGACGAAAAAAACAAGGTTGGCTCACATAAAAGCCAATGAATCGTATTCGCTGCTTCAGCAGCATCGCAAGGAACAGGCGCAGCGTAATCAGGCAGGACTTATTGATGATTGGAACCATACAGCAGTAAAGGCGGAAACTCCCTCTTATTTTGAGATGCCAGGTAAGGTGCTACATTTGGATGGAGACCCTAATTACTTAAAGAAAAGCATGGCGCTTTACGAAAGGCTGCGTGTACCGGCTGAAGGACATTTTGTACATGAAGCCTCTATGGCAGATACTCTCTACCGCTTATTACCGCGTTCCCGTCCAGATATTGTTGTTATCACAGGACATGATGGTGTTTTGAAGAGTAGACAGCCGTACGATCTATATAACATCAATCATTATAAAAACTCAGCTAATTTCATTGCTGCTATCCAAGTAGCAAGACAATATGAGTGGCATCTTGATGCACTCACTATTGTGGCGGGGGCATGTCAGTCTCATTTTGAGGCGCTGATCCGTGCCGGTGCTAATTTTGCTAGTTCACCTAGCCGAGTGCTGATTCATGCTCTTGATCCGGTATACGTAGCGGCTAAGGCTGCTTTTACTTCTGTTAAAGATACAATGAATATGAATGATATCGTTCATCATACCATTACAGGAAGTGAAGGAATTGGCGGTCTTGAATCCAAAGGAAGTTACCGAATCGGGCTGCCTCCATTACAAGATTTATCGACTTTAAAAGTTACACCAGCTGCAATCTAAAGATCTGGAGTGAACCTTTTGAAGCTTTCTAGAGAACAGATTCCTTTAGAGGGATCTGTTTTTTTGTTTCGTATAACAACAGACTAACAAAACAATAAGGGATGTTTCATAAAAATGATTGGAATAAACGTAGATTCCGCTAAAAAATTCGTTGACAACATATTTTTGATACTGATATAATTATTTATTTAATTTGACATTACATATGAAACGTTGTATAATGGACAAGAGGAAAGAGGTGGTCGTTACACGATGGCTAAAAATACGCTATTGGATATTAAACGAAGTCTCGACGCTCACGTTGGTCAGAAGATCTTGCTTCGTGCGAACGGCGGACGCCGTAAGACAATTGAGCGGACCGGTGTACTCGAAGAAACGTACCCTTCTGTTTTTATTGTCAAGCTAGATCAAGAACAACAAACGTTTAAACGAGTGTCTTACAGTTACGCCGATATTTTAACTGAATCTGTACAAGTTTCAATTTTTGATCCTGAGCAGGTTGCAAGTGAAATATCGTATACCGAAGTGTAGGCATGATTTTTGTAAGGTGGTCTTATCCTGTTTAAGCAGGGTGAGGCCATTTTTTTGTATGAGGAGAGGTTTCATGGGAACGTCATGTCCTTATAGCCCGCTGTTATATCGTTGTTATATCTTACTAAGCGGTATAAAACTAGCAGTATAACCCTACGCTTGGCTTAGACCTTATTAAGCAGCAGGGAATGGCCATAAGTGTTAATGCATATTGTTTCTGTACTACAGAGATACTAAGGGTGCAGGAAATTATCAGTCCCCTTATAAGGAGGAACCATCATGAGCCGCAGAAGACGCAGTGTAATGTCAGAGGAACTTAAGAATGAGCTTGCAAAAGACTTGGGGTTTTATGATACTGTTCAGCAGGAAGGCTGGGGAGGCATCAAGGCCAAAGACGCAGGTAATATGGTAAAGCGGGCCATTCAGCTCGCTGAACAGGCTGCGAGAAAGTCCTAGAAGGAATATAGCATGAGACTCCCTGAAAGATGGGGGTCTTTTCTCTATATTTCATCCCTATCGTTTACTGAGCAGGCAGAAGTTATTCTAAGATCGACAGAATGACTTGACAGCGTCATTTTGATATAATATGTTAAGTTGTCTTGAGGGAAAAGCTAAGGGTGGGTGAACGCCTTGAAAATTTACGAAAAAGCTCCTGCAAAAATTAATTTAATGCTGGATGTATTACATAAAAGAAACGATGGGTATCATGAAGTTGAGATGATCATGACAATGGTCGATCTTGCTGACCGAATCGAGATGGCGGAAATGCCTCGCGATACCATCATGATTTCAAGCCAGGCGGGATATATCCCTCTTGATGAGAAGAATTTAGCCTTTCAGGCTGCCAGACTAGTAAAAGAGCGATATAACGTCAAGAAAGGCGTCTATATTCATTTAGATAAAAAAATCCCAGTTGCTGCAGGACTAGCAGGGGGAAGCAGTGATGCTGCTGCAACACTGCGAGGACTAAATAAACTCTGGGGTCTCGGTATTTCTGATGAAGAGCTTAGACTTCTAGGCGCAGAGCTTGGGTCTGATGTCCCTTTCTGTATAACAGGAGGAACCGCTCTTGCTACAGGAAGAGGAGAAAAACTCTCGATGATGCCAAATCCTCCTCAGTGCTGGGTTATCCTTGCGAAGCCGCCGATCAATGTATCAACGGCTGAGGTCTATGGACGTGTACGAAGCGACCGTATTACACATCATCCTTCGGCCAAAAGAATGGAAGAGGCTATTCGCAATCAGTCCTTCGCAGGGGTTTGCCAGGAACTTGGTAATGTTTTAGAAGATGTTACTTTAAAACTTCATCCTGAAGTAGGTCAATTGAAGGAGGCCATGCTGCGTCTTGGCGCCGATGGTGTATTGATGTCAGGCAGCGGACCTACCGTATTTGGACTAGTCTCCAAAGAATCGAAAGTACCGAGGATTTACAACGGGCTGCGTGGCTTCTGTAAAGAAGTTTATGCGGTAAGATTACTAACTTAGAATAATTTTTTCCAAATATAGTGCTATTTTCATTTGTTGCATTGTACAAATACGTACAAAATGATATATTTATTAGCAAATATTCGGATTTGGAAGTAGATCGTGAGGAATCGTCTGTGAAGAAATTGAAACGTAGTGCACGTTTGGTTGAAATGACACAATACTTGCTCTCTAGACCACATACCTTAATCCCGCTTACTACTTTTGCGGAACGATATGGAGCTGCGAAGTCGTCTATAAGCGAAGATTTAGCTATCATTAAAGAAGTATTTGAAGAAGAGGGCATGGGAGATTTGCAAACTCTTGCAGGTGCTGCAGGAGGCGTGAAATTCATGCCGAAAATGTCTCAAGAACGGGCTTTCTCTTTTATTAAGCAGCTGTGCAGTAAGTTAGAACAGCCTGACCGGATTTTACCGGGCGGATATCTATACATGTCTGATTTGCTGGGACAACCGTCGGTTGTCAATGAAATTGGTAAGATTCTTGCCACTGCTTTCTCGGGTCTTGAGATTGATGCCGTTATGACGGTAGAAACAAAGGGAATTCCTTTGGCTTATGCGGTAGGCTCTCAGTTGAATCTTCCTGTTGTTCTTGTTAGACGCGATCATCAGGTGACTGAAGGATCAGCTGTAAGCATTAACTATGTATCAGGTTCTCATAAAAGCCTTCATACGATGTCTCTTTCGAGAAGAGCGCTGCCTGAAAAATCTCGTGTGCTTATTGTAGATGACTTTATGAAAGCAGGAGGAACGGTTCAGGGGATGATTGATCTCCTCGGTGAGTTTAATGCTGAAGTCGCAGGTGTAGGTGTATTGGTTGAATCAGGAACGGTAGATTCGGAGGAACGCCTGCTCCATGATTATATTTCCCTAGCCACGTTAACTGCTGTTGATGCAAAAACAAAGCAGATTACGGTGAAGCCTGGAAATTACTTTAATGCTCTTCAATAATTTGCTGTTTTTTGGTGAGTTTACACTAATTTTGTCGAAAATGTACTAAATCGGCTCAAACGCAAAAAAATTCCTGAAATTAGGACATTTTGTAGCAGTAAAAAGAAGGAAATCTTGCATGTTGTGTGGAATTATTACACCAAGTTCCGATGGAAAAAGGTGGTGAACACACATGCAGATCACAGATGTCAGACTCCGCCGCGTTAATTCTGAGGGGAGAATGAAGGCAATAGCTTCGATTACTATTGATAATGAGTTTGTCGTTCATGACATTCGAGTTATTGACGGTAACAATGGAATGTTCGTTGCTATGCCAAGTAAGCGGACTCCTGATGGAGAATTCCGTGACATCGCCCATCCGATTTCTTCAGGGACTCGCGAGAAGATTCAAGCTGCTGTATTGGCTGAATACGAGCGCGCCGCAACTGAAGAAGAGGTTATCGAAGAAGGCGCATAATAACATTATTGGGGTTCGAAAGAAAAGAGAGTCATTCTATGGCTCTCTTTTCTTTTTTTCAATAATGAAGTATATTCTTTAATGAGTAAGATTGAGCGAAGTGGCATCCCTTCCTGAAGATAAGGATTAGGGTATAATTGTTTGCGCCCAATTCACTGTTGAATAGTCCTGAGATCCTTTTTTGGAATTAGAGTGGATAACATTACAATTACAGCGTAGGAGGTCGGGATTGTTGAAAAGAATGGCTATTATTCTTGCCGCAGGGCAAGGAAAACGTATGAAGTCGAAGCTATATAAAGTACTCCATCCTGTATGTGGTAAACCGATGGTTGGTCATGTTTTGGATACAGTAGGAAAAGCTGGGGTAACACGTAATATTGTTGTTGTAGGACATGGTGCTGAAGCTGTAAAATCATATCTTGGTTCAGCTGCTGAATACGTACTACAGGAACAACAACTCGGTACAGGACATGCGGTTAAGATGGCAAAGGATATGCTTGGCAAAGAAGAAGGAACCACAATTGTCATCTGTGGAGATACTCCTTTGGTAACAAAAGAAACATTAGAAGGTTTGATGGAGCTCCATGAGTCTCGCGGAGCAGCGGCAACGGTGCTGACAGCACATATGGATAATCCAGCTGGCTACGGCCGTGTGATTCGCAGCAACGAAGGATCTGTAACTAAAATTGTAGAACAGAAAGATTGCAGTCCGGAAGAAGATGCTGTACAAGAAATCAATACAGGTACGTATTGTTTCGATAATGCTAAGCTGTTTGCAGCTTTGGATAAAGTAACAAATAATAATGCACAACAAGAATATTACCTTACTGATGTGATTGGTATTTTCCGTGAAGCGGGAGAAACCATTGAAGCATACATGACACATGATGCTGCAGAATCCATTGGTGTAAATGATCGTGTAGCTCTATCTGAGGCGGAAGGTTTCATGAGACAACGTCTTGTGCGCAAACATATGCTGAATGGAGTAACCATTATTGATCCTTCATCTACGTATATTGGCGCTGATGTTACGATTGGTTCGGATACTGTTCTTTATCCAGGTACCATGCTTAAAGGTAACACAGTTATTGGTGAGGGTTCCGTCATTGGGCCAAATACCGATATTGAAGACAGTACAATTGGAGATAACGTCACCGTTAAACATTCTGTACTCAGTAAAGCAGAAGTGGGGAACGGTTCTTCCGTGGGTCCATTCGCATATTTACGCCCAGCATCCAAACTTGGTGAAAATGTTAAGATCGGTGATTTTGTAGAGATCAAAAACGCGACCATTGATAATGGCTCAAAAGTTTCGCATTTGAGTTATGTTGGAGATGCTGCTGTCGGCAAGAATGTAAATATCGGCTGCGGAGCAATAACTGTGAACTACGATGGTTATAATAAGTCTGTTACAGAAATTGAAGATGACGCGTTTGTAGGAAGTAATGTGAATTTAATTGCACCTGTTAAAGTAGGCAAAGGCGCTTATGTCGTTGCAGGATCAACGATTACGCACTCTGTATCAGATAATGACCTTGCTATTGCAAGAGTCCGTCAAGAAAATAAGCCGGGATACGCAGATAAGATTCGTGCTCGTGCCAAAGCTAAGAAAAACAACAAGAATTCATAATGAAATGCTGTTCTATACGAATAGCGCCGACTTTTATGAGCAGAACTAAAATCGATTCCAATGAACCAGCACGGAGGTTTTCTATTTTATGACTTATTTTGATTCCAAACTAAAAATATTTACTTGTAACTCTAACCCGAAACTCGCACATCAAATTGCCGACTACATCGGAATTCCAATGGGTGAGTCTCATACAACAAGCTTTAGCGATGGCGAGATTCAAGTAAAACTGTCAGAGAGTGTACGTGGCAGCCATGTGTATATCGTACAATCCACTTGCTTGCCAGTTAACGACAACTTGATGGAAATGCTTGTTATGATTGATGCACTAAAGCGTGCTTCTGCTAAAACCATTAACGTAGTTATTCCGTATTATGGATATGCAAGACAAGACCGTAAAGCACGTTCTAGAGATCCAATTACGGCTAAACTCGTAGCAAACTTGATTGAAAAAGCAGGAGCGACACGTGTTATTGCTATGGACCTGCATGCAATGCAGATTCAAGGATTTTTTGATATCCCTGTAGATCATATGCTTGCAGTTCCAATTATTGCACAATACTTCCGCTCCAAGCAGATCGAGAATCCGGTTGTTGTATCTCCGGACCATGGCGGCGTTGTACGCGCAAGAAAATTGGCTGATTTCCTAAATGCGCCGCTTGCTATTATTGACAAGCGCAGACCTGAACCGAATGTAAGTGAAGTGATGAATATCATCGGTAACATTGAAGGGAAAACAGCAATTCTAATTGATGATATTATCGATACAGCAGGTACGATTGTTCTTGGCGCGAATGCACTGATGGAAGGCGGAGCGAAAGAAGTGTACGCTTGCTGTACTCATCCCGTTCTTTCCGGACCTGCTATGGAACGACTGGAGAACTCACCGCTTAAGGAAGTTGTAGTGACGGATACCATTCCGATTACTCATCCAAATCCAACGAATAAGCTGAATGTGCTTTCTGTAGCACCGCTACTAGGCGAAGCTATTATCCGGGTTCATGAGGAATTGTCGATTAGTAAATTGTTCGAAATTGAATAGTTCTGCATAGTTAACATGAAAGAGGGGTTACATTGTCTTGGATAAGACATTGTAACCCCTGTCGGCGTATGATCTGATTTTAGTACCCTGGCCTTGAAATAAAGTAGTGGCAGGCACGGTTAAATAAAACACTGCCCACTTCCACAAAATGTTCATCGTAATGAGTGATGTAACCAATATCGATGTGTCTGTCTCGGTCATACACTTGTACCGGTATGGCCTGTTCCATATGATGCTGAAACTGGGACAGCTGCGTTAAACGTTCTATATCGTGGCGCATAACCGGGTCACCCTTTCATTGGTTGCTATTACTCGCTTTCCGCTGTATACAATTGTTTTTATTGTAAAGTGAAAAAGACCGTAAGTCCACATCAGCGGATCTAGCGATGTCTTTTTTGATATTTTGTTCGTTACTCATCTATAAGAGGAAGGAGGAGCATATTATGAAATGGATTGTAGGACTTGGGAATCCAGGTTCTGAATATGCTAAGACAAGACATAATGTTGGATTTATGGCACTGGATGCCTTAGCAGAACGACATAACATATCTATTAATCAGAGCAAGTGTAAGGCGCTTATTGGAGAAGGAATGATCCAAGGAGAAAAAGCGGTTCTGATTAAGCCGATGACCTATATGAATCTTTCTGGAGAAACAGTCCGAGCTTATATGGATTATTATAAGGTTGCCCTGGAAGATTTAATTGTGGTCTACGATGATATGGATACAGAGGTTGGAAAAATACGACTTCGGTATCAAGGAAGCGCGGGCGGACATAATGGAATTAAATCCATCATCCAGCATACAGGTACTCAGCAGTTCAACCGAATACGCATGGGTATCTCAAGACCCGAACCAGGGCATGCCATTGTTGATTATGTCCTTTCCAACTTTCCAAAGAAGGAAAAAGAGGCGCTGACTTCAATGATAGAGTCCACTTGTGATGCTTTGGAGTATGCAATGAAGGAATCATTCGAGAGAACAATGGCTAAATTTAATGGCTAATTTTTAATTCTATTCTGATCGATGGGCTAAACTGGCAGTCTCCTGGAAAGACTAAAGATATTAATCTCTTTCAGGAGGCATATCTATGCAAATCCATTATGTCTGTCGTCATTGCCGCTCATCTATAGGAAGTATCGAGGCGGATCTAACGACAGAGGTCCGATTAGGTCTTCATTTCTTGACCCCTTCAGAGCGTCAAGATATAATTGCCTATAATTCAAAAGGCGAGCAGATTGTCAGTATTACCTGCAGCTATTGTACGGAAGCAATCATGGACCATCCAGAGCTTAGCCTCATTGCAAGTCCCTTGCAGTAAGCTTACGTTTATGAACATAAGATTCATTGAGCTTTATGGGAAGACTCATTCCATTCCCTCTAGCCTTGGCTGTAAGTGCTGAGGCTTTTTTTTCAGTTACAGAGCAGTAAATAAGCGGCATGTTCTGACTTTACCTATGGTAAGGCCAGATAAAAAAGATTATGATGAGATAACCAGTATCCAAAAGTTTACATTTACCATGCAGACTATCTTTTATAAATAGCAGATAGATTAGAAAGTGATAAGAGAGGTGCCCCTTTTGCTACAAGCACTTATTGATGCCTATTCCAAAGATTCTGATTTTGAATCGATTGCATCCGGCGTTACGTCGGGAATGAAGGAGCAGTTGATCTCCGGTTTGACTGGGTCGGCTCGTCAAATCATGATAGCTGCCTTACACAAGCATCTAGATCGACCAATGCTCGTTGTGACCCATAATATGTTTGCAGCGCAGAAAGTGGCAGATGATCTACAGGAAGCGCTTTCTGCAGATCAAGTCCTTTTATACCCTGCAAACGAGTTAATTGCTGCGGAGGCAGCTATATCAAGTCCAGAAACCCTTGCACAGCGTATAGATGTTCTCCTCAAGTGTGCCAAAGGATTTCGTGGTATTGTCGTTATTCCTTTATCGGGAGCTCGCCGGTATTTACCTTCTCCTGAGATTATTGCAAATGCGGAAATTACATTACAGCAGGGCGGAACGCTTGAGCTGGATTCCTTCCTTCGCGGTATGGTGGAGCTGGGATATGAACGAGTTGAACGCGTAGAAACACAAGGAGAGATGAGCATCCGTGGAGGGATCATTGACTTCTTCCCTGTGACTTCTGGGCTTGCTTATCGTGTGGAATTATTTGATGATGAGATTGATTCGATACGTACCTTTGATCCGATAGATCAGCGTTCTATTGATAAGATTAATCAGGTTGTCATTACACCTTGCAAGGAATTAATTGCAAACGAAGCGAAAATGAAGCAAGCCGCAGATCGAGCGGCCATTTTGCTTGAAGAACAATTAGAAAAGACGACCGACCGGCAGGCGAAACTTCGTCTACGCGATGAAATCCATCGTGAGATCGAACTGCTGCGTGAACATGTCTATTTTCCTGAAATATATAAATATGTAACAGAGTTATACCCTGAGAAACAAACTATCTATGACTTTATGCCCCAGGATACAGTCCTGATATTTGACGAGCCGGCCAGGCTTCTGGAAACGGGAAAACAACTTGAGCGGGATGAGTCCGAGTGGAGTATGCATTTGCTCCAAAATGGCAAAACGCTGCCACAGCTTACTCTTTCCCTTGATCATGAAGAAGTTTTATATAAACGTCCATTCCAGACGTTATTTATTTCTGTTTTCCTAAGACAGGTTCCACATACATTACCTCAGAACATTCTGAACATGGTCAGCCGCAGTATGCAGGACTTCCATGGCCAAATGAATGTGCTAAAAGCGGAAATGGAGCGCTGGCAAAAAGCAGGCGTACAGGTCTTTATGCTGGCAAGCAGCGAAGAACGACTGGACCGAATGCGCCGTGTATTACAGGATTACGATATACATGAACCGACCATGATGATCGGCAGCTTACAGAGTGGTTTTGAGATGCCTTCGATTCATTTAGCCGTCATTACGGAAGGCGAGATGTTCTCCCAAAAACAACGTAAAGTTCGCAAACCTATTCGTAATGTAGATAATGCAGAACGTATTAAGAGTTACAGTGAACTTAAGGTTGGGGATTATGTTGTCCATCAGAACCACGGTATTGGTAAGTATATGGGGATCGGCACATTAGAAGTAGGTGGAATCCATAAGGATTACATGCATATTCTATATGCTGGCGGAGATAAGCTGTCTGTTCCTATTGAACAGATTGACCTCATCCAGAAGTATGTAGGATCAGAAGAGAAAGAACCAAAAATCTATAAACTTGGCGGCAATGACTGGACACGTGTTAAAAATAAAGTTCGGAGTTCTGTTCAGGATATAGCGGATGATTTGATCAAACTGTATGCAGCTCGTCAATCTTCACCTGGTTATGCCTTTGAAAAAGATACGGCCGAACAGCAGGAATTTGAAGATTTATTCCCTTATGATGAAACAAGGGATCAGGAAAGAGCAATTGAAGAAATTAAAAAAGACATGGAACAAAGTCGTCCTATGGATCGTTTATTATGCGGGGATGTAGGATACGGCAAAACCGAAGTAGCCATCCGAGCTGCATTCAAAGCAGCAATCGAAGGGAAACAGGTTGCAGTACTTGTTCCTACAACGATTCTTGCGCAGCAACATTATGAAACATTCCGTGAGCGTTTTTCTGGATATCCATTTAATGTGAGCGTTCTGAGCCGGTTCCGTTCTCGTAAGGAACAGAATGAGACGACGAAGGGAATCAAGGATGGAACTATTGATATTGTAATCGGTACGCATCGTTTATTATCTCAAGACCTTGTCTTTAAAGATCTGGGGCTGCTGATTGTGGATGAGGAACAACGTTTTGGGGTGACTCATAAAGAAAAGCTCAAGAAGCTGAAGACGAATGTGGACGTACTAACACTAACGGCAACACCAATTCCTCGAACCCTTCATATGTCTATGCTGGGTGTACGTGACTTATCAGTTATTGAGACGCCTCCAGAAAACCGTTTCCCTGTGCAGACCTATGTTGTTGAGCACAGTCAGACTTTGGTTCGGGAAGCTATAGAGCGGGAACTGGCAAGAGGCGGGCAAGTGTACTACCTATATAACCGTGTTCAAGGAATTCAAGAGATGGCTGCGGAGATTTCAGATCTTGTCCCTGGCGCAAAAGTCGGTGTGGGGCATGGGCAGATGACAGAGTCCGAACTTGAGAAGACGATTCTTGATTTTCTGGATGGAGAGTTTGACGTGCTTGTCAGCACCAGTATTATTGAAACAGGGGTTGATATCCCGAACGTCAATACATTGATCGTACATGATGCTGATAAAATGGGACTTTCTCAGCTGTATCAGCTGCGCGGACGAGTTGGACGTTCCAACCGAATAGCGTATGCCTATTTTACGTATCAAAGGGATAAAGTTCTGACAGAAGTAGCAGAAAAAAGGCTTCAATCCATCAAGGAGTTTACAGAGCTTGGCTCCGGTTTCAAAATTGCTATGCGGGATCTAACGATTCGGGGAGCTGGAAACCTGCTTGGAGCAGAGCAGCACGGGTTTATCGCCTCAGTCGGTTTTGATCTCTACTCACAGATGCTCGCCGAAGAAATTAATAAACGTAAAGTGACCATGCTGGGTGAGGAAGCTCCACAAGAATCCAGCTGGACAACAGCCATTGATCTAGCGATCGATGCTTACTTACCATCTGATTACATCTATGACAGCATTCAAAAAATTGAAATTTACAAAAAAGTGGCTGTTCTTGCTTCCTTTGATGATACGATGGAATTAGAAGATGAACTGGTGGATCGTTTTGGTGATTTACCAGAGGCAGTTACGAATTTGCTCACTGTGGCGAGACTTAAAATCTATGGTAAAGCCTATGGTATTGAGTCGATTGTACAGCGAGGAGATGACATAACTTTAAAATTCTATGAGGGTCAAGAAAATGCTGTAAATGGAGTAAAACTTATTCAGATTGGAAATCAGTTTGAAAGACGTGTACAATTTGAACAAGGACAAAGTATGTCTATTCATGTAAAAGGTAAAGGACTCAGCGATTTGGAGCTTCTTCAATTGCTAGAGAAATTCCTTGCAGCCATGAAGGATGCTTTTAAATCAAAGGGGGAACTTCAAGATGTTGCGAAGTAATAAAAAATCCTGGAAGACGATTGCGGTGACAATGGTCGGCGTATTATCAATATCTCTTCTGGCTGCTTGTGGAAATGGCGATGATCAGAATTCGGCAAGCGACGATAAGAGTGCGATCATCGTTAAATATGATGGCGGCGAAATTACAGAGAATGAATTTAACACTGAGATGAAAATCATGAAATTTATGAGTCCTCAGTACGCACAGCTCATGGAAATGGATGAATTCCGTGAATATCTAGTTGAGCAGCAAGTGACTTATGAGTATTTGAGCAATCAAGCTTCTGAGGAATCCAAGAAACAAGGAGAAGAAGAAGCAGACAATCAGCTTGCTCAGATGAAAGAACAAGTTGGAGATGAGCAGTGGAAAGCAATGCTCGAAAATTATGAACTTACAGAAGCAGATATCAAAAATTATATGGCTCGTGTTTTGACCATTGTTAAGGATAAATCACCAAAAGTAACAGAAGAAGAGCTTAAAGCACAATACGACGCTAGCCCGGAACAATTTATTACAGCTACCGTTCGTCACGTCCTGATTAGCTTCCAAGATCCTGAAACACAAGAAGAGCGTGCAGAAGGGGAAGCACTGAAAATCGCAAAAGAGGTAAAAGCAAAACTGGATAAAGGGGAAGACTTTGCTGCGGTAGCAAAAAAATACTCCGAGGATCCAGGTTCTGCTGAAAATGGCGGTTTGTATGAAGATACTCCTATTGTATCTTGGGTAGAAGCTTTCAAAGAAGCTGCTAAAACTTTAGAAATTAACAAGATCAGTGATCCTGTTGAAACCGATTATGGATATCACATTATCAAGGTAGAGAAACGTACAGAACCAACCTTTGAAGAATTAACACAGGAACAAAAAGATACCCTTGCGAATACGATCGTAAATACACAAATCCAGACCTTCATGGAAAAAGAGCTTGATGGAATTATGAAAGGTGAAATCAAGCTTCCTGCAAATCCTGCAGCAGAAAAAGAAGGAACGGATACAGAGGGAACAGGTACTGAGGGTACACAATCGGAAACTCCAGAAGGTTCCGATACAGGAACTGAAGGGACTGACAAAGGTACAGATCAAGGAACAACAGGTACCGAAGGAACCGATGCAGGTAAAGAAAGTACAGATAAAACAACCGACGGCAAATAACCCGATCGGACAAGCAGCACAGTATAGGACGTAATCCATTAGACGCGGGGAACCGCGTCTTTTTGGTATACCAAAACCTTCTAAGAAGGTTAATTCTTTTATGATGGCAAATTTTTAAAATCACTTTATCGAACGATATTAAAAGGTCTATGTATAAGGAAATGGGAACAGATGAATACTATGGTTTAGATATCACACTAAACTAACTACCTTAATCCCTCCGTTATAAAAAGGACAGTAGTTGAAAAATCTTCTCGAGAAAGTGAGGCAACATGTAAATGAAAGCTACTGGTATCGTCCGCCGTATTGATGACCTCGGTCGTGTCGTAATTCCCAAAGAAATTCGTCGTACTTTACGCATTCGTGAAGGTGATCCGCTTGAAATTTTTGTGGATCGGGATGGCGAGGTTATTCTGAAGAAGTATTCACCGATTGGTGAATTGGGTGATTTTGCAAAGGAATATGCGGAATCCTTGTTTGAAAGTACAGGACATGTAACGCTCATTACTGACCGTGATACGATTATTACGGTAGCAGGCGGATCTAAAAAAGAATACCTGGAGAAGCAAATCGGAAATTTGGTTGAGCACTCCATGGATAACCGTAAAACGTTGCTTGAGAACAGCAGTGGATCTTATGAAATTGCTAAAGATCATAACGAAACTTTATCATCCTTTGTTGTAGCACCGATTATATCTGGAGGAGATCCTATTGGTGCCGTGATACTGTACAGCAAAGATGAATCAACAAAAATGTCTCAACTTGAAGTGAAAATGTCTGAAACCGCAGCCGCGTTTCTTGGCAAGCAAATGGAGCAGTAAAGAACATTAAACTCCCGCCTGTAAGAGGGCAGGAGTTTTTTGCTTTTACATAAAGAGGTATAATAGGTTTCGTATTGTAAAGAAACATAGCGTCTACCCTAAAGAAGAAGTAGGTAAGCCTATATGAAATCAATGGAAACCAGTACAAAAATGCTCCAAGGAGCATTTATACTCAGCGTTGCTGCACTATTATCAAAACTGATTGGAACACTGCAGAAGATCCCTCTGCAAAATATAGCGGGTGACAGTGTATTTGGTATTTATAATACGGTTTACCCTTTTTACATGATGTTCATTACACTCGCGACAGCTGGTTTCCCTATCGCAGTATCCAAGCTGGTTGCTGAAGCCAACGCTAGGGGAGACCAAGCCGAAGGTGAGCGTGTTCTTAAAGTTACTTCTGTGCTCTTAGCAGTACTTGGAGGCCTGCTCAGCCTGCTCATGTATCAATTCGCTCCGCAGATTAGCCGTTTTATTGATAATGAAGAGGTAGTTCTCTCCATTCGTACTGCTTCTTTGGCATTTTTATTTGTGCCTGTCATGACAGGTCTTAGGGGATACTTCCAGGGCTTGCAGGATATGATGCCTACGGCTGTTTCTCAGATCACAGAGCAGACTGTCCGTGTAACCGTCATGCTTGTATTATTATTTATACTGATTGAACGGGGAGCATCAGCAGAAACAATTGCAGCAGGGGCCATGTTAGGGTCTGCCGCAGGTGGAGCCGCCGCACTGCTCTTTATGTGGTTTTTCTGGGTTAGAAGGGGAAAGAGGAGAGCAAATCATTCAGAACAGCTGCGATCCGATGAGAATGTGCTTTTTGGTGAGAAGAGCCTGAAATCAGATCGAAAGTCTACATCTACTCTTCTCATTAGTGTGCTCCGTTATGCTATCCCCGTTGCACTTGGTTCGGTAGTCGTCCCATTAATGAATATGGTTGATACCTTCACTGTTCCACGTCTGCTTAAGCAGGAAGGGATGGCTGATATAGAAACAATGAGATTTTTTGGTATCTATAACCGGGGGATTCCGCTTGTACAACTCGTAACTATGCTGGCAACAACATTATCGGTGTTATTCATCCCTGCTATTGCTGAAGCGAAGGTGCGAAATGACCATAATACAATCCGTAGGCAAAGCAGTCTTGCCCTCAAGTGGTTTTGGCTCATTGGTCTGGCTGCCGCGGCAGGAATGGCGGTACTGGCTGGACCCATCAACCAGATGCTTTATATTACGACCGAAGGAACAAGTACGATGCGTATATTGGCACTCACTGCTGCCGGAAGCGCAGTCAGCGTCATCGCTGCAGCCTTACTTCAAGGGTATGGTGCAGTGAAAGCACCGGCTTTTATTATGCTCACTGCCGCAGGTGTCAAAACAATGCTAAATGAGCTGTTAGTTCCGTATCTAGGTATCAATGGAGCAGCATGGTCCTCGGCAGCAGCTTATGCGCTGGCTGCTTTGTTAAACGTATTACTGCTTGCTCGTATACTGAGGCTGCGGGTATCCTTCAATGCTGGCTTATTCAAACCATTTCTCATTATCGCTGTAATGTCACTGACGGCAGCCGGAGTAGCATGGGGAACAGAGGTTATGATTGGGGCTTTAGGAATTAGTTTAGGCAACCGAATGACTGCCCTTGTGCAAAGTCTGCTCAGCATTACAGCAGGCGTTATCATATTCATGATCGGTACGATCCGTACAAAATGGATAACAGCAGAAGAGATCGCTATGCTCCCTAAGGGAGAGAAGCTGATGAAGCTGTTTCACAAATTAAGATTAGTATAAACAGTAACAAGAAGTGCTCTATTTTTGGCTTGATGCAAAAGCATGATATAGTTACAGTTAGCAAGGTTTATTTAGAAGCCATTTATTTGGAGGGGTCACATGAGCACAGCAATCACAGTGGTTGGTCTAGGTTCAGGCGGGGAAGATCAACTGACTTTAGGTATTTTAAAAAGGTTACAAAAAGCAAGCAGAATTTATGTTCGGACGCTTGATCATCCGGTATGCAAAGATTTAGAAAATCTTCATTTATCGTTGAATTCGTTCGATTATATATATGAAGCAAAGAGTTCTTTTCCAGAAGTCTATGATAGTATAGCAAACGAGCTTATTCAGCTTGCGAAGCAAGGCACTGCGGGCGAAGAGATCGTGTATGCTGTACCCGGACATCCTATGGTAGCAGAGGCAACGGTAGGATTGCTAAAAGAGCGCTGCGCTGATCAAGGAATTCCTCTCTCTATACTTGGGGGAGAAAGCTTTCTCGATGAGGCATTTATAAGACTTGGATTTGATCCTATCGAAGGATTTCAATTACTTGATGCGGGGGTTATTGACCGCGAATTGCTGCAGCCTAAGCTACATACGGTCATTGGACAAGTGTATGATGTATTCACTGCATCTGACGTTAAGCTCAGTCTGATGGAGGTGTATCCAGATGACACGAAGATCATTGTCGGACACGCACTCGGTATTGAAGGTCAAGAAGTCATTCAGGAAGTTGAGCTGTATGAGCTGGATCGTGTAGAAGGATACGGAAATTTATCACTTATTTATATACCGAAAAGTGACAATGAGCAGCTCACTAGACGTACGTTTGGCCGCCTTCATGAGATTGTAGAAATCCTGCGAAGCCCGGAAGGATGTCCTTGGGACCGCGAACAAACCCATGCTTCCATCCGCAAGAATCTGATTGAGGAAACATATGAAGTCTTGGAGACAATCGATGATGACGATCCAGATCATATGAAAGAAGAGCTTGGCGACTTGCTGCTTCAAATCATGCTGCACGCTCAGATGGAAGAAGAGCTGGGTACATTTGACGTCTATGATGTCATTCAAGGTCTGAATGACAAGCTTATTTTTAGACACCCGCATGTATTTGGAGATAACAAGGCAGAAGATGCTGGAGAAGCGCTAGCCAACTGGGAAGCGATGAAAGCAGAAGAGAAGAAGCTCAAAGGACAAGCGAAAGAGGGAATTTCTATACTTGATGGAGTTCCTAGAGATCTTCCAGCGTTAATGAAAGCTTACAAACTTCAAAAGAAAGCATCGAAAGTCGGTTTTGACTGGGATCAAGTAGAAGACGTGTTTGTTAAGGTTGAGGAAGAGCTTGGCGAACTAAAAGAGGCAATTAAGCTGAATTATGCTGCAGAAGAGCAGATGTTGGAACTTGGTGATGTTTTATTCGCTACTGCTAACATCTCGAGGTTTATTGGAGCGGATCCGGAGGAAGCGCTAGCTGCTACGAACCGTAAATTTACTCGTAGATTTAAGTACATTGAATCTCGTCTTGCCGAGCAAGGAAAGACCATAGAAGACAGCACGCTTGAAGAGATGGAAGCATGCTGGCAAGAGGCTAAACAGGAACTGAAAGATTACTAACGCTCAAAATCGGGATTGAAAGTCATAGATAGCGGGTATTTGAATTATAAGAGAACTGCTGTCATGAATTAAAATGGGCATGGTTTGACAACGATACCTAAAATGTCGTATTCTTTACCAAACTTGAAACCACTGCGTGTGTCATATTAAAAAAAGGCGCATTGCAGCAGGATTTTTAGTGACTTAGCAAGAATAGAAGTGTAGTAACGGCACGTGATACTAAGAAGCGTTTTTACGCAGGAAGTGCACGTCGTATTTTCTTTAATTTGGGAGGCCTTTAATAATGAATAAAACAGATTTGGTAAACAATATTTCAGAAAAAAGTGGACTTACAAAAAAAGACGTAGAAGCAGTTCTTAATGGTTTCCTTGGTGAAATTACAGATGCCCTTGCAAATGGCGACAAAGTACAACTCATTGGCTTTGGCACTTTCGAAACTCGCAGACGTTCCGGACGTACAGGACGTAACCCGCAAACAGGAAATACGATTGAAATTCCAGAATCTAATGTTCCTGCATTTAAGGCAGGAAATAAACTTAAAGAAGCTGTAAAATAATGAGAGTAGATAAATTCCTTAAAGTTTCGAGACTGATTAAACGCCGTACGGTGGCTAAGGATGTCTCCGAACAGGGGAGAGTCCTGATCAATGGACGAGAGGCGAAGCCAAGTAGTGCTGTCAAAGTCGGTGATGAAATTACTGTACAGTTCGGTCAGAAACTTGTAACCGTTCGAGTAGAGCGTTTGGCAGAAAGCACGCGTAAAGAAGAGGCTTCGAGTCTATTCACCGTGGTGAAAGAAGAGCCTATTGCCAGAGATAACGGGTTGGACTTTTTAAGTTAAACCTTTGTTTTACAGTAACAAGCGTGCTAATCCCGATTTAGAAGGGAGAAGCACGCTTTTTTAATTTCCTTCTGCTACTGTTCTAATCCTTCTTAACCTCCCATAAGCTAGGTGTAAGAAGGGAGGGGTACATGCCATGATAGACCATGTAAAACCGAAACAGCACAGTTTAAACATGCAGAACCGGAAGCAACTTGATATCACAGGTGTTTTGAATGTGGAGAGCTTTGATAATGAGGAATTCCTACTCAAGACAGAGCTCGGTCACCTAACCATTAGAGGGCAAAATTTACATATTAAAAACCTCAGTCTTGAAGAGGGACTTTTATCGATTGAAGGTCATGTAAGTTTTCTTGCCTATTTAGATCCCGGTTCAAGTTCCAAATCCGGAAAAGGAATTCTCGGCAAGTTGTTCAAATGAATCCAGAAATTCAGTGGATTACGTTAGGATGGATGCTCTTCTCCGGAGCGGCACTGGGAATGGTCTATGACAGTTACCGGGTCCTGTCTCTCTCGTTCCGGTTTCCGAGATGGAGTATCCATACAATCGATTTGGTATATTGGATCGCAGCAGCCGTGTTTGTATTTAACATGCTGTATGCGAGTAACCATGGAGAGTTACGATTTTATGTCTTTTTGGGGCTTTTTTTAGGGGTTTGGGTCTATTTTTTGGTTTTAAGTGTTTTGACTCAAAAAATTGTGGTAATGTTAATTGGAATTATAAAGCAGTTTTGTTATATAATTTACCGTGCGCTTTACATCATCTTAGTCATTCCTATCAAAGGTATACTTCGGATATTACGGATCTTGTTTGGTTTTGTTATAGCGATTCTCCTTTTTCTGATCAGAATGGTTTATTACATAATAAGACCGTTTCTTAAACTTCTTTATTTGCCGATAAGACCCTTGATCAGTAAATGGCAGACTCCAAGCTGGATGGCACGGATGTTCAGCCGGATTAAAGAATGGTGGAACTACTGGTTCTGATCTATTAACAAACCGAGCTGGTTAGCTTAAATTCCTACCTAATCATGAAGGAGGTACGCGTATGAAATCATCGTCTGGGCGCAGTGTTCAAAATTTAAAGCAAGCTGGACCTCAGAAGAAAAAAGTAACAGGAGCTCGGAGGCGAATCATGCTATGGCTTGCCTTTATGATCTGTTTCACAGGATGGGCAGGATACACATTCATTAATCAGTCTACTCAAATGGCGGACAAGAGTGCCAAGCTGCAGGAGATCAAGGTGACACAGACAAAAACAGAACAAGCACTTGAAGAGCTTAAGCAGGAAGTGGGAAGGCTTCAAGATCCTGAATATATCGGGCAAATTGCACGAAAAAAATATGGAATGTATTTACCTGGAGAGACACCAATCTATCCAGTTGATGAATAATATAGCACTAGAACTTGAATTCTGTTTTACCACTGGAATTATGTTCAAAATTAACCGAAATTAGGCGCGTTAACAGGCGTTCGTTCAGTTGACCTTGGTTTAATCCATAAGGTATAATTAATTTACCGCAACAGATTTAAAAATCGGGTTGTATATTTTTAAGGGAGGATCATTTTATTCTATGGCAATTGAAGTGGGCACCAAATTAGAGGGCAAAGTGACAGGCATCACGCATTTCGGAGCATTCGTGGATCTGTCTGGAGGTGTCACGGGTCTCGTTCACATCTCGGAAATCGCTGACAATTATGTCAAAGACGTCAACGATCATTTGAAAGTTAATGATACGGTAACTGTTAAGGTTATCAATGTTGACAAGGACGGAAAGATTGGACTTTCAATCAAGCAGGCGGTTGACCGTCCAGCAGGTGAAGTACAACAGCAAGCTCGTCCACCAAGAACACCAAGACCGGAACGTACCGGAGGAGATAGAGAGCGATTTAGCGGCGGCGCTGGTAACAGTGGCGGCGGCAGCTATAACAATCGTGAACGGGGAGGGCGTCCTTACAAACCTTCTGCCGGCAAGCCTTCGTTTGGCAAGCCTTCATTTGAGGATAAAATGTCACGCTTTCTGAAAGACAGTGAAGAGCGGATTTCGTCGTTGAAGAAGAACACCGAAGGTAAACGCGGAGGTCGCGGCGCAAAACGCGTGTAAGTCACCAACCTGATCTTGCATATATAAGTACGTGAATAGAGAGAACCGCAGACTTTAGAGTCTGCGGTTTTTTTGTCGCATCTCAAGAATCGTCCGACATGTTTCAAGCTAGTTCCAGTATTCTCATTCCATATCGCTACCATTTTATGACTACGGAAAGAATGACTCGGCAAGCGCTGAAATTGTCATAACGCTCTTTAAACCTATATGGGCTGTCCTTTTAATTCGCAACTCTGTTATTTCGCAGACCCCCTATTTTTGTCGGAAATTTCTTTTTGTGACATCTTAGTTTCTGACAAACTTTCACAGAACAAGCTGACTATAATGGGAAACATCAAATCAAACATTGGGGAGCGAAGCGAAACATGGACAAGTGGAATGTAATACCTTTTCCAGGAATCAAAGCTGGTAAACGGGGAAAAGAGCTGCGTGCCGATGTAAGCATGAGGATGAAGACATGGATAGGATCCTTGCGAGCCGTACAGATCATATCTGAAAAGAAATGGATGATTCTGCTGACGGTGATGGGTTTTTTGCTAGGAAAGGCTATGATATTAGACGAGCTCTCACCATTTGCCATAGCCTACTTTGCGGTTATTTTATTCTTGAGAAGGGATTTCTTAATTCCCGTGGGAGCCGCGATTCTCGCCGGCAGTTTTTTCTCGCCTTATCCAACCTTCTTTATCATCGCTGCCGAACTAGGAATCTTTTATCTGCTGTACAAAGGACTCTCCTCTTTTGGGAAAACCGAATTATCTTATGCGCCTGTCATGGTTTTTACCTCGGCTTTTATGGTGAATTTGTTTACCGTCCTGATCGGACCCTCATTCACATGGTACGCGGTCCTAATGATGACTATCGATGCGGTGCTGAGCTTTGTACTCACCATGGTGTTCATACAGGCGATCCCCATCTTTACTTATCGGAAAAAGAATGTAAACCTCCGCAGCGAGGAGATCCTGTGTCTAATCATTTTACTGGCATCCGTCATGACAGGAGCGGTTGGGTTTACGGTCTACCACTTATCAGCTGAAAATGTACTATCTAGATATCTGTTACTCCTCTTTGCCTTTGTAGGCGGGGCACCGCTTGGTGCGTCAGTAGGTGTACTTACGGGACTGATCTTAAGCCTGGCGAATATGTCAGCCATCTATCAGATGAGCTTGCTTGCATTTGCAGGGATGTTGGCCGGAATGATGAAGGAAGGAAAAAAACTAGGTGTATCTCTAGGGATGCTGCTTGGATCCTCCATCTTATCTATCTATTTAGGGGGAACCGGAGATGTAATCACATCGACGTATGAGAGCTGTGCTGCCATTCTTCTTTTTTTACTGACGCCTAAAAGCATGTTACAAGTTATTTCTAAATATGTACCTGGGACACAGGATCACAGCTATTCACAGCATGAATACGCGAAACGGATCAGGGACCTGACTGCCGAGCGGGTCGATCGTTTTTCACAAGTGTTTAAGCAGCTATCTAAGAGTTTTGATCAGATGTCCGGGGTTAATGAGATGGGACAAGGACAACAGGATATGGAACATTTTATGAATGCTGTTGCAGAAGGGACCTGCACATCTTGTTTTAAACAAGAGCAGTGTTGGGACGGCAAGTTCTATCAGACCTATAAGTATATGACAGAAATGATGACTTCAATTGAAGAAAATCCGAATTTTCAGGCAAAGGATATTCCGGCATCCTGGACAAAAAGTTGTGCTAAGACAGGCGCTGTACTTGATGTGATGAAGCGTCAGTACGGGCTACACCAAGATAATATGCAATGGAAACGCCAAATATACGACAGTAGAATGCTTGTAGCAGAACAATTATCCGGCGTGTCTCAGGTAATGGAGGACCTGGCACGGGAAATACAGCGCGAAACAAAGGTAATGCACAAGCAGGAGGAACAGATTAGATCAGCACTTGAGCAGCTAGGTTTGTCCATCCATAGTATCGATATTATTAACCTGGACGCAGGGAAAGTCGAGATTGAGATTGTACATGCCTATACGAAAGGATTTGATGAATGCCGAAAAATTATTGCTCCGCTTTTATCTGATATTATTGGTGAGCATATTGCAGTTGTAGAAGAAACAATGACTCTTCCGAAGCAGGGGCTTGCAACTGTAACTTTCGGATCAGCGAAGACATATGAAGTCACAACAGGCGTAGCTGGAGCAGCCAAGGGTGGAGGCCTTCTTTCGGGCGACAGCTTCAGCACAGTTGAACTTGGCAACGGCACCTTTGTTGTCGCACTCAGTGACGGTATGGGAAATGGAGAACGGGCAAGGCTTGAGAGCAGTACTGCTCTTGGTATCCTGGAACAGCTGCTACAATCAGGTATGGATGCAAAACTTGCCATCAAATCAGTTAATTCTATACTGATGCTTAGGTCTACAGAGGAATTTTTTGCGACTGTGGATATGGCGCTCATTGATCAGTATTCAGCACAGACAACATTTATGAAGATAGGATCTACTCCAAGCTTCATTAAAAGAGGAGAAGAGGTAATTCCGATATCAGCAAGTAATCTTCCTGTTGGCATTATTAAAGATATAGAGGTTGATCTAGTCACTACGCAGCTGCTTCCAGGGGATATCGTCATTATGATGACAGATGGTATATATGATGCACCCGGGTACGCTGTAAATAAAGAAATGTGGATGAAACGGATGATTCAGGAGATGGATAGTGAAGATCCACAAGAAATTGCCGATATCTTATTAGAGCGTGTCATTCGTTATCAGCAGAATAAGATTCATGATGACATGACCGTTGTCGTTGGTAAAGTGGATCATTTTAACCCTGAATGGGCCACACTTCGTATCCCGGGTATTGATCGGATGGAACGTCCTAGGACAGTCAGCTGATCCGTGGATATTTAATATAGAAGGAAAGTCCTCGTTTGAACCCAACCTATTATGGAAATAATAGGAAGAAGTTCGAGACTAAAGGGGATGAGAAAGATGAAGCAAATTTTACTCATAACAGACGGATGCTCTAATGTTGGTTCAAATCCAGTACTTGCTGCTGCAAATGCCTTGGAGGAAGGCATTACGGTGAATGTAGTGGGCGTGGTGGATTATGGAACCATTGGTGACCTTGGGGGACAAGAGATTGAAGCGATTGCGAAAGCAGGGGGTGGAATAAGCCGGATTGTAGGTACACCCATATTAGCAAAAACCATGCAGATGATGACGCGAAAAACAGTGGTTCAGACCATTGAACTAGCGGTTAATAAAGAGCTTAAACAAATTCTGGGCAAAAGTGCGGGCAGTATTGCGGAACTTCCTTTGCATCAGCGCGCAGAGGTGGTTCAAGTACTGGATCATTTGACAGAGACAACACCGCTTCAAGTTGCCTTACTTATCGATGCAAGTGCTAGTATGAAGCCGAAGCTCGCTGCCGTTGAAGAAGGAATTCGAGATTTGATGCTCAGCCTTCAAGCGCGTGAAGGAAGAAGTCAGATCTCTGTATTTCATTTTCCTGGGAGACAAGGCAGTGAAGATGCAGTACTTGATATCAAATGGACAAGCGACATGAACGCACTTCGATCGGTTTTTACTAAGCTGGATATGAGAGGTGCGACACCTACCGGGCCTGCAATATTAAAGGTGATTGATTATTATCGTTATGGTACACTAAACGAGAATGACCTGTATGATCGCGATTACGGAGCAAAAGAAGGGATGCATGGTGACTATGCCGCTGGATCCTGATCTTACTCCTGGAACTGTAGTTATCGGCAAATGGAAGAATAATAAATATATTATTCAGAGAGTGCTGGGTAAGGGAGCGAATGGGATCGTTTATTTGGTTCAGCGTGAACCGGGTGGAGGCCGGTATGCGCTCAAGATGGGTTTTAATCCACTTGATTTGCAGTCGGAGATTAATGTTCTTACTTCATTAGCGAAGAAGGATCATCACCTTGGAGGTAGGAATGGCTTCTCTTCCTATTTAAAAGAAGTCGATAATTACCAGGTCGGCGGAAGAGAAATTTCTTTTTATGTCATGACCTATGTCAGAGGTGAGCCGCTTCATTTATTTATCCGTAGGAATGGACCAGAATGGATGATGCTTGTCGGGCTTCGAATTTTAAAAAAGCTTGCTGAGCTGCACCGGTTAGGATATATATTCTGTGACTTGAAGCCGCAAAATGTACTTGTTTCTTCATATGGTGAGGTGGAGCTCATCGATTATGGAGGAGCGAGTCCTGTAGGACGCAGTGTAAAGCAGTTCACAGAGTGGTATGATAGAGGGTACTGGAATGCAGGCAGCCGTGTCGCAGACCAGAAATATGATGTGTTTTCCTTTGCCCTTCTTCTTATTCATCTTCTGGAGGGAGAAGAATTAAGAAGGACTACTGGAAACAGTCTCCCTCAATTAAGAGGAATACCTGCCCTTTTAACTATCATTCATAAGAGTGAGCGGCTAGCGTCATATAGAAGTTGGCTTCAAAAGGCAATACAGGGTGATTATGACGATGCTGAGGATGCCTTCTTATCGTGGAAAAAGCAAGTCTACAGAGTAAGAAGCGGACCTAAGAACGCTTCATCAGAACCAACCCCAGGATGGTTAATTCCATCTTTTGCGTTATCAGCTCTAATTATGGCTGGGGCAGTGATCCTCATGCTTCGCTAAAATTAGAGGGTACATACCTTGAAATATCTGAGTTAGAAAAGAGGAACATCATGAAAGGACCGAAACTTGAACCTACGGTAATGCAAATTGCTGCTACAGCAGAGGAGTATCAATTGTGGAAACCGGGTCACCGGATTGTAGTCGCAGTATCCGGTGGGGCGGATTCTGTGGCTCTTTTACATATTCTTCATCAAATATCTCTCTACCGTACACCGCTCACCTTGATCTGTGCCCATGTACATCATGGGTATCGTGCAGAGTCGGATGCTGAAGCCGAGCTGGTACAAAAATATGCGGAATCGATGCACATCCCCTTTGAAATGGTTCATCTAAATATGCCGAAATATTTAGAGGAGACAGGGCGCAACTCACAGGATGCGGCACGTGAAAGAAGATATGCTTTTCTTCATCAAGTCGCAGAGAAGTATAAGGCAGACAGCATTGCTCTGGCACATCATGCCGATGATCAGGCCGAGACGGTTATGCTGCATATGCTGCGAGGAAGCGGTGCTTCGGGACTTTCAGGTATGAAAATCAAACGAACTGAAAAAAACGTGGAACTTATTAGGCCATGTTTACGTATTACCAAGACGGACTTGGAAAAGCTCTGTGAAAAAGAAGAGCTTCCCTATCTCATTGATAGTAGTAATATGAATCGTAAATATCTTAGAAATGTAATCCGACTGGATGTGCTTCCTTTTTTGGGGCAATATAATGGGCAGATAAAGGAATCTCTTTATCGGATGGCCGAAGTGATCGGCACAGAAGATGACTATATGGAAGCAGCTGCAGAGCAAACCTTTGCTGATATGGTCATGAAGTCAGGTGATCAACTCACCTTTTCTGTGCCTGCGTTTAAGGGGCTACATGTCGCTTTACAACGAAGGCTCATTAAATTAATATTAAATTATCTGCCTTCAAACGATGATTTTGCTACTTTTTCAAGAATAGAATCCATACGTAAGGGAGTGGTTCAGACCGAACCGACGACTTGGATTCTTGATATAGGTCAGGGTATCGTTTGTATGCGGGAATATAACAGTATTATTTTTACTGCCCGGAAGTCTGTATCTGAGCATTACAGTTATCAGTTGCATTCTCCAGATGGAGAATCATTTCTCTATCTGAATGAGATTAAAAGAACCATTCATTTGGCTCATTCAAAGGGGATGTGCAGGCCGCTTTCTGCTAATGAAGCACAGTTTGATTTGAGCAAACTTCATTGGCCGCTTACCGTAAGAGCACGATTGCCTGGAGATACCATGAAAGTAATGGGATTAAACGGAAGTAAAAAGGTGAAAGATATTTTTATCGACGCCAAAATTCCGCCGTCCCTGCGTTCTCGTATCCCCCTCGTGTGTGATGTTGAAGGAAACATCCTCTGGATTCCGGGCGTAAGACGCTCCATCCATGCTCCCGTTACCGATCAATCTGCACAGGTCATTCAAATGTGGATCGAGTAGCTATTACGCGCAGACGGTTGGCAGTAATGGTGCAGATAAGACTTTCATAGTATAACTTTAGGGGGTTCACTAACGTTGCAGAACGATATTCAAGAAATTTTAATTAGTGAAGAAGAAATTCAAGGTAAAATCAAGGAATTAGGCGAAGTATTAAGCAAGGAATTCGCTGATCGTAATCCTTTAGTGATTTGTGTACTTAAAGGTGCGTTTATATTTATGGCTGATTTGGTTAAAAACATAACAGTGCCTCTTGAAATGGACTTTATGGCTGTATCAAGTTATGGCGCTTCTACCAAGTCTTCCGGTGTAGTCAAGATCATCAAGGATTTAGACCAATCCGTTGAGGGCCGGGATGTTCTTATTGTAGAAGATATTATCGACAGCGGGCTTACGCTAAGCCATCTGATTGAACTTCTACGGAACAGAGGTGCTAAATCGACAACGGTGGTTACCTTGTTTGATAAGCCGTCTGGCCGTTCTGTTGATCTTGAAGCGGATTATACGGGCTTTGTCCTGCCAGATGCATTTGTAGTTGGCTACGGTTTGGATTATGCTGAACATTACCGGAACCTGCCTTATATCGGGATTCTGAAACCGGAGATTTACAGTAACTAAAATCCCGGCAGAATAATGATAGAATCGCGTTTGCCCATTTGTTGAGAAGGGCAGAATGGCTATGGTAAAATAACTAAGGTGTCTCGAGAGGAGGTAGGGGATGAATCGGTTCATCCGGAATTCTGGTTTTTATCTAATTTTATTTTTAGTTGTAGTCGGCATCTACCAGGTTATTAATGGTGGAAGTGAAGCGGCTGATACCCCTAAATACAACGAGTTTCGTCAGGAATTATCTGCAAATAACGTAGAGAATTTAAGCATTCAGTTTGATGGATATGCTTACCAGGTAACGGGACAGTATGTAACCCCGCCTGCTGAAAAAGCCAAGAACTTTATTACTTACATTCCTGCTACGGATGCTGCAGTCCAAGAAATTGCAGATGCCAGTGAAGCGAACGGAATAGCAATGGAAGCGAAACCGATGAAGGGTGACAGTATTTGGCTGACACTACTAACGTCGTTTATACCTCTTATTTTGATGTTTGTCCTCTTCTTCTTCCTGTTTAATCAGGCGCAAGGCGGCGGCGGCAAAGTGATGAACTTTGGTAAGAGCCGTGCACGTTTATATAATGAAGAGAAGAAAAAAGTTACTTTTGAAGATGTTGCAGGAGCGGACGAAGAGAAGCAAGAGCTTGTCGAAGTTGTTGAGTTCCTGAAAGATCCTCGTAAATTCGCAGCAGTAGGTGCTAGAATTCCAAAAGGGGTTCTACTGAATGGTCCTCCGGGAACAGGTAAAACACTCCTTGCACGAGCTGTCGCTGGGGAAGCGGGCGTACCGTTCTTCAGTATCTCGGGTTCTGACTTCGTCGAAATGTTTGTCGGTGTCGGTGCATCCCGTGTGCGTGACTTGTTTGAAAATGCGAAGAAAAATGCTCCATGTATCATCTTTATTGATGAGATTGATGCGGTTGGTCGTCAGCGTGGTGCTGGACTCGGCGGTGGACATGATGAGCGTGAGCAGACACTAAACCAATTGCTCGTTGAGATGGATGGTTTCGGAGCAAACGAAGGTATTATTATCATTGCTGCAACAAACCGTCAAGATATTCTTGACCCTGCACTTCTTCGTCCAGGTCGTTTTGACCGTCAAATTACAGTTGACCGTCCTGATGTAAAAGGCCGTGAAGCTGTTCTTAAAGTACATGCTCGTAACAAACCTCTTACTAAAGACGTGAAGATGGATGTAATCGCGAAGCGTACAACTGGATTTACAGGTGCAGATCTTGAGAACCTGCTTAATGAAGCAGCCCTTCTTGCTGCTAGACGTAATCGTAAAGATATTTCCATGCGTGAGATGGATGAAGCGATTGACCGTGTAATTGTTGGTACCGAGAAGAAGAGCCGCGTAGTAAGCGACCGGGAAAAACGGATTGTTGCTTTCCATGAAGCTGGTCACACGATTGTAGGTTACTTCCTCGAGCATGCTGATATGGTTCACAAAGTGACGATCGTTCCTCGTGGTCGTGCAGGCGGATATGTAATTATGATGCCAAAAGAAGATCGTATGCTGGCAACGAAACAAGAATTGCTTGATAAAGTAACAGGGTTACTAGGTGGTCGTGTATCTGAGGAACTGTTTATCGGTGAGATCGGTACAGGAGCCTATAGTGACTTCCAACAAGCTACAAGTATCGTTCGCAGCATGGTGATGGAATATGGTATGAGTGAAAAACTTGGACCACTACAATTTGGTAATTCCCAAGGTCAAGTATTCTTGGGTCGTGACTTCGGACACGAGCCGAACTACAGTGATTCTATTGCATATGAGATCGATAAAGAAATGCACCGTATGGTTACAGAATGCTATGAGAAAGCAAAAGATTTGCTTACCAAGTATTCTAAAGAGGTTCACCTTATTGCGGAAACTCTGCTTGAAAGAGAAACTCTTGATCTTGAAGATATCAAGCAGTTGATCGAAAACGGAGTAATTACGGAAAAAGAAGAAGGAAATACGGGAGGATCTTCTGAAGGCGGAGAACCTATTATCGACAATGTCGGTGATGTTAAAGTTCGCATTCAAGGAAAAGAGAACAACGGCGGAACACCGGCGGAAGAAATTCCAAACCATGTTCCAAATCAGCCGGAGTCAGAATCTACACCTCCAACGGATCCAGACAATAACAAACCTACTTCATAAGGTTGCTATACACGAAAAACCGGAGAACAGCTGATGTTCTCCGGTTTTTTGCGTTATTACATTCGTTTAGCTCTAAATTGCGTCTATTTTGTGAATTGACAGGGCAGGGTGCGCCGTGTAAATTAGTTGTAAACAAAAGGAATTTTTGTATACGACTTTGTGAATCGATTAACAAGCGGGGGCATACACTGCAAAGTGAACGTAGTATTTGCTATTTCATAAAAGGAGAGGGTCAACAGTGGAGGTTCAGGCACTAGAACGTAAGGCCGAGATGAATCGTGAGTTGAAAGAGCGACTTAAAGTACTAAAGAAGGAACGAAATGCAATTATTCTTGCTCATTATTATCAACGAGATGAAATTCAGGAAGTAGCAGACTTCCGTGGAGACTCGTTCCTTCTAGCTCAGAAGGCCGCAGAGACCGATGCCGAAGTTATCGTTTTTTGTGGTGTCCACTTCATGGGAGAAAGCGCCAAAATTTTGGCTCCAAATAAAAAAGTGATTATTCCCGATGAACGTGCTGGCTGCCCCATGGCTGATATGGTCAACGTAGAAGGACTTCGCAAATTAAAAGAGCAGCATCCAAATGCGAAGGTCGTTACATACATTAACTCCTCTGCCGAGATTAAAGCGGAGACCGATATATGCTGTACTTCTGCTAACGCAGTGAAGGTGATTCAATCGCTTGATGCGGAAGAGATTATATGGGTTCCTGATAAGAATCTCGGACATTATGTTCAGCAGCATACCGATAAGAAGATGATTATATGGGAAGGGTACTGCAATACACATGACATGCTGACAATCAAAGATGTCGTTGAAATGCGTGCTAAATATCCCGATGCAGAATTCGTGGTTCATCCGGAATGCCGCCCAGAAGTGGTTGAGATGGGTGATTTTGTAGGAAGCACGACAGCAATTCTCGAGTACTGTAAAAAATCCGACCGCAAACAATTCATTGTCGGTACGGAAGACGGTACAGGATATCAACTTCGAGTAGACAGTCCGGACAAAACCTTCCACTTTGCGACCAAATTCCTTGTTTGCCCAAATATGAAAGTAAATAACCTTAAGAAACTGGTAAAAGCACTGGAGACAATGAAGCCAGAAATTTATGTACCTCCTGCTGTTGCTGATCGTGCACGTTTATCCTTAGAGCGCATGTTACAAGTAAAATAGGTTGAAGGGGGAGCTTTCAAATGAAGGTACACCCCCTTTTCTATGTATGCATGATTAACGAGAACAACATTATAGGAGACAGGTGAGGATGCCAGGTGATACCTTCTTACTTAATTGATTTGGATATAGCGACTTTACCTCAAGTAGAGACAGAACTTCTTGTTATCGGTACAGGTATAGCAGGATTATTTACAGCAATCGAGGCAAGCAGGGATCGGCAGGTTCTTATGATTACGAAAAGAACGTTGCTGGAGAGTAATACGAGATATGCGCAAGGTGGAATTGCAGCAGTCACTGCAGAGGATGATTCACCTGCCTACCATATGCAGGATACGCTTACTGCGGGTGCGGGTCTGTGCCGAGAAGAGGCTGTGAAAGTGCTTGTTAGCGAGGGGCCGGAAAGAGTCAGAGAATTAATCAGTCTTGGGACTGCTTTTGATATAGAGAATGGGGAACTGGCATTAACACAGGAAGGAGCACACAGTCATCGCCGGATTCTACATGCGAATGGAGATGCGACGGGGTACGAGATTGTAAGAGCATTAGCCAAGCAAGTTGCTTCTCATGCATCGATTAAAGTATGGGATGAACATTTTGTTATTGATCTTGTAACGCAGTCCGGTGAGTGCAGGGGGGCTATTGTACAGGAAGCTGATGGCAGACGGATCTATGTAAAAGCAGATGCGGTTGTACTCTGTTCTGGGGGAGCAGGCCAATTATATCGATATACTACAAACCCGGAAGTGGCTACTGCAGATGGTATAGCGATGGCTTACCGGGCAGGGGCCGAAATACGAGACATGGAATTCATTCAATTTCATCCGACATCTCTTTGTTATCCAGGGGCTCCTCGCTTTCTAATATCTGAGGCTGTACGCGGTGAAGGAGCAGTGCTTCGTAATATTCGCGGTGAACGTTTTATGCATAAATACCATCCACAGCTCGAGCTCGCTCCGCGTGATATCGTGGCAAGAGCCATTGTTAGTGAGATGGAGCTTACAAAGGCAACCCAAGTATATCTTGATATCACCCATGAGACCCTTGACCGGATTAAGCTTCGCTTCCCGACAATCTATGAGACCTGTATGAACTATGGGCTGGATTTGGCTTCGGACTGGATTCCTGTAGCACCTGCTGCTCACTATATGATGGGCGGAGTGAAAACAGATTTACATGGAGAAAGCAGTATTCAGCGGCTTTTTGCCTGTGGAGAGGTTTCATCTACCGGAGTCCATGGAGCAAATCGGCTGGCCAGCAATTCTTTATCAGAGGCCATCGTTTTTGGGAAAAGAATTGTAAATCGCATACGCGAACTCACTCCTCTAAAGGAATCTGTTTCTGTTCCTTTCGTTCCTTCTCTGAACAGAAAGGAAGTTTTCGTCGAAGTGAGTTCAATTCATGCTAGAAGACTTGCCCTGCAGAAAACAATGGTACGAGGAGTAGGACTTCGGCGCTCAGAGCAAGGTTTATTACAGGCCAAGTCACTGCTCGAGAAAGAGCTGGCTATATTTAATACCAGCCTTACTACCCAAGAAGAATATGAGTTTGCCAATCTACTTACGTGCGCCATACTTGTTACCGAGGGGGCACTTCACCGCAAAGAGAGCCGAGGAGCTCATTATCGGGAGGATTATCCTGATTGTGACGATCTTTTGTGGCAGAAGCATACGGTGCAACAGCGTGAACGTAAAATTGCGGAGGAAGTTAGTCATGCTACTTAATGGATATAATGAAGTATTAACCCAATCAATTAAAAGTTGGCTCAGGGAAGATGTTGGCTCAGGGGATGTCACAACCTTGGCTACCATTCCTGAGGGACATCAGTCCAAGGCTGTAATTCATGCAAAAGAAGCCGGGATTATTGCAGGACTCTCTATTGCAGAACTTGTTTTTCATATCGTTGACCCTTCACTTGAATTTCATGCAGAATTGAAGGATGGAGATAAAGCAAAAAAGGGGACAATACTTTGTGTGGTAGAGGGAAGTACGCACAGTCTGCTAACAGGCGAGAGGTTGGCTTTAAATTTATTGCAGCGGCTTTCAGGTATTGCGACCAAAACTCGCACTTATGTAGATGCTATAGCAGATCTACCGGTGCGGTTAGTGGATACACGAAAGACAACACCAGGCCACAGGCAGCTTGAAAAATATGCAGTACGGGTCGGTGGAGGTTATAATCACCGGTTTGGACTGTATGATGCAGTTATGATTAAAGATAATCACATCAAGGGTTCTGGAGGGATAACACAAGCTATTGAAAGAGCCAGAGCAAGGATCCCGCACACCATGACAATTGAAGTGGAGACAGAGAACCTAAACCAAGTAAATGAGGCTATTGAAGCGGGAGCAGATATTATTATGCTTGATAATATGAATGAAGAGATGATGCGTGAGGCAGTTAGGCATATCCGTGAGGCAGCCCCGCATGTTAAAATAGAAGCTTCAGGCAACGTTTCTCTTGCCACCATTCGTGGTATAGCTGAGACGGGAGTAGATATTATCTCCGTAGGAAGACTGACTTACTCCTTTGAAAGCCTAGATATCAGTCTTGATTTAAACGAAAAGAAAGGAGGATAATCCTCTTTGATCCTTGTAGTAGATGTAGGTAACAGTAATATTGTGCTTGGTATATACAAGCATCGTGAACTTCTCCATCATTTTCGTATCAGCACTTCGAGACAGTCAACGGTAGATGAGTATGGTATTCTCATTCATAGCTTTTTTCAGATGTCGGGTATATCAACTTCAGAAATTGAAGGAATCATTATCTCTTCTGTTGTACCGCCGCTGATGAATGTGCTGGAGGAAATGTGTATTAAATATGTTGGCAAGAAACCACTTATCGTCGGTCCTGGTATTAAAACAGGGTTGAATCTTCGTTATGAGAATCCTCGTGAGGTAGGTGCGGACCGGATCGTGAACGCAGTAGCGGCAATTGATCAATTTAACTGCCCTCTAGTCGTCGTCGATTTTGGTACGGCAACGACCTTTGATTGTATAGATGGAGAAGGTAATTACCTGGGCGGAGCTATTGTGCCGGGTATCGGGATTTCTACTGAGGCATTATATCAACGTGCTTCTAAATTGCCGCGTATCGAACTCGAGAAACCGAAGAAAGTAATCGGACGAAATACCATCCATGCCATGCAAGCAGGCATCATTTTCGGTTATGCAGGACAGGTTGATGGAATCGTGGAACGAATTAAGGAAGAGATGAAAGCTACACCAAAAGTGATTGCCACGGGCGGTTTGGCAGAACTTATCGCAAGTGAGACAAGAACCATCGAAGTGGTAAGTCCTATGTTGACACTTGAAGGTCTGCGGATTATATACGAACGAAATAAAGGGTAACCTTACTAAATAAAAGATAATGGAAAAAGGGATAGGCAGTCACCTTTCTTCCGTTATCTTTTTCGATTACAATAAAGAAAGTGCTGACTTAGACGAAATATGAATTTGCACAATCTTCATAAGGGAGCAGCCTGGCTTGCCTTGTGAAATTATAAATAGGACGAAACAGAAGGAGCATAACAGAATGGAAAAGATGAATGACCGATTGGTGCGTGGTACAGCTTTAGGTGGACGTGTTCGTGCGTTTTCGATCCGTACAACGAATTTGGTAGAAGAATTGAGAAGAAGACACGATACATTCCCTACAGCAACAGCTGCGATGGGGCGGACCGTTACGGCTACTGCCATCATGGGCGCTATGCTGAAAGGGGAAGAGAAACTGACCATTCAAGTAAACGGGAATGGGCCTATTGGTCAAATCGTAGCAGATGCAAATGCCAAAGGTGAAGTAAGAGGATACGTTAAGAATCCACATGTCCACTTACCAAGTAATAGTAAAGGTAAACTTGATGTAGCTGGAGCTGTAGGTACTTCCGGATTCATTCATATTACGAAGGATCTTGGACTCAAAGAACCTTACCGTGGAAGTACTCCTATTATTTCAGGTGAACTAGGCGAAGACTTTACGTATTATTTTGCTAAATCAGAACAAACACCTTCTGCAGTAGGTCTTGGTGTCTTAGTTGATACCGATAACTCTGTTATTGTATCGGGAGGATTTATTATTCAGCTCTTGCCTGGACTCAGTGATGAGGAAATTTCGGCAATTGAGGATGCAATCAGTAACATGCCGCCAGTAACCACCCTCTTGGACCAAGGGCTTGATGTGGAAGAAATGCTCCGCAAGATTTTACCGGATGTTGTAATCCATGACAGCATGGATATCGTCTTCCAGTGTCAATGTAGCCGTAAACGTGTAGAGCAAACACTGATCTCGCTTGGAGAATCCGAGCTTACTGATTTAATTGAAGAAGAAGGCCGAGCTGAAGTTGTGTGTCAGTTCTGTAATGAAGCATATGAATTTACGAAAAGTGACCTGGAAACCATTCTTGAGCAAGCGAGAAGCTAAAACCGTTATGGGGTAGATGAGATGGGATGACGAAACAAGAAAAAGGACTTTGGGTGACTGTCGTTGTGCTGAGCGTAGGTGTTATTTTTATGGGGACGTTTATCTTTCGTGGAATGAACGATTCGAGTACAAATACAGACCTTAGTGCTTCAGATTGGAAAGAGCCGGTTGCAAGTATTGCTGGGCAAATGATTTCGGAGAAGCAATGGGTGGATGCACTTAAGACACGTTATGGTAACAAAGTTTTAATGGAAATGCTTAATCGTCAGGCCGTTCTCGCAGAAGCTAAATTACAAGGGCTGACTGTAACTGAATCTCAAGTTGACAAAGAACTGCAATCTTCGATGGAGGGCTATTCCTCAGAACAAGCTTTTTATGATGAGATGTGGAATCAGTTTGGAATGAGCTTAGAGGAACTAAGGGCAGAGGCAACCTATCAAGTTTTGCTTGAAGAAATTGCAACAAGAGACATTGCAGTCAGTGAAGCAGCAGTACAAGAGTATTATGAGGAACATGAAGCAGATTATAAACCCATCCGTCTGTTTGATATTTCTATGATTCAAGTGGATGATCTTGATTCAGCGAATCACGTCCTTGAACGGATCGAAGCGGGTGAAGCTTTCGGAGAAGTGGCAGAGAGTGAGTCGACGGATGAATACAGCCGTGAATCCAAAGGGAGACTTGGCCTTATTGAAGAGAATGACCCTTTTCAACCGGAGGAAATGATGAGGCTTGCGGAAGAGATCCAAATTGGTGATGTCGCCGGTCCTGTTCAAGTGGATGAACACTATATTATTGTTCGTTTAAATGATATCGAAGAGAAACAAGGGATGACATTTGAAGAGGCAATGGAAGATATCCGAATGATGCTTGCTTTAAATGATTCCATTCCGTTGTCAGAATTAGAAGAGCAGCTTCGCAGTAAATATGGAGCTGATATAAGAGTAAAGCTGGAGAGACCTGCTTCCTAAGGGAAGGGGCCTCTTTTTCTGCGCTATTTTTTTCTAACATTATTGACATTATGAAGCAAGGTTGATAATATTAAATTTATAAAAACCCACCTATTTAGTCGGAAATATAGTTGTGGGCAAAAGAATGGAAAGAGTCTGGACAGTGCAGTAAAGTAAGCAGATCGTCCTGCCTGAGAGCATGGTCCAGCTCATATAATACAACTAGAATACACATTGGCATATGAAATAGAAGAAGCAATCATTCGTTCAACTTCATTTAATCCAAGGAGGGCAATTATCATGGCTAAGGTTGTCAATAATGTTACGGAACTGATCGGTGGAACACCGCTTGTTCGCTTGAATCGCGTTGTACCTGAAGGTAGTGCGGAAGTATATGTGAAACTTGAATACCAAAACCCTGGTTCTAGTGTGAAAGATCGGATCGCGATCAGTATCATAGAGGATGCAGAGCAGTCTGGCCGAATTAAACCAGGCGACACGATTGTAGAAGCAACAAGTGGTAATACGGGAATTGGGCTGGCCATGGTAGCAGCGGCTAAAGGATATCGTTCAATTATTGTTATGCCTGAGACGATGAGCTTAGAGCGTCGTAATTTGCTTCGTGCATATGGTGCAGAGCTTGTGCTTACTCCTGGATCAGAAGGAATGAATGGTGCGGTTAAAAAAGCAGAAGCAATCGTAGAAGAAAATTCCGGTTATTTCATGGCAGAACAATTTAAGAACCAATCTAATGTTAAAATCCACCGTGAAACTACGGGACCTGAAATTGTAGAAGCAATTCAGTCCGTGGGCGGATCTTTGGATGCATTTGTAGCTGGAATCGGTACAGGAGGTACGATTACAGGAGCAGGTGAAGTACTCAAAGAGTCTTTCCCAGACATTAAAATTTATGCAGTGGAACCAGCAGCTTCACCAATCCTAGCAGGCGGAGCGCCAGGTCCTCATAAAATTCAAGGCATCGGTGCAAACTTTGTTCCTGAGATTCTAAATCAGGATGTTTATGATGAAATCATTCATATTGAGAATGAGGATGCATTTGAAACGGCTCGCCAAGTAGCTAAAGAAGAGGGAATCCTCGCAGGGATCTCTTCTGGAGCAGCCATCCGTGCTGCGCTGAAAGTGGCAAAAGAGCTGGGTGAAGGTAAACGTGTTGTTGCGATTGTTCCAAGCAATGGGGAACGTTACCTCAGCACACCTCTTTATAATTTTGAAGGCTAAGACTGACGAGCAGGATACTCGAGTGGACTTTTTACCTCTACATTCATAACAAATTATATAACCCTGTGCCGCAACTCATTTGCAGGCACAGGGTTTTTTATCATCTGCTTTTAAAATGCAGAATGCTTTAGTATACTAACAGACAATAGACAAGGTCAGCCTGGAGGAAAGAAGCGTACATGAATAAGGTAACTACAACCTACGAGGATTGGAAAGTATGGAGCAAAGACGATTGGACGGTGCTTCCCTATGTAACAAAAATGAAACTTAAGAAGTCACCCGCTCTTCGTTCCTGGAAGCCTGCATGGGAACAGGCTTCTCCCTATGCTTTTGTACTGGAAAGCGGAAAGGACGGGACATATACCTATCTTGGTTTATGTCCGGCAGCCATTGTGACGGGGAAGGGTAAACAGGCAGAGGTGAAAATTCTCGGTGTGGCAGATGGAGCCAACCAAGAGCATCGTTTTCATTCACATGGGACGATGACAGGAGATCCCCTGCAAATAATCGAAGAGTGGATCCAACCTTACCGTGCTCCTCGGGTTCAAGGGACACCGCCGTTTTCCGGCGGGGTTGTAGGTTACCTAAGTTATGATGTGGCTCGCTCCCTTGAGAAGCTGCCTGAACTTGCGAAAGATGACCCAAGTCTTCCTGATTATATGTGGATGCGATTTGAAGAAGTGTGGACTATTGATCATGAAGAGAATGCTGTCTACTCTTCAGTTTACACAGTTCTAAACAAAGATGAGCCGTTAGAGAAGCAGTTCAAGCAAGCCGCTTCCAGAGCGGAGGTTATGCTTCGCAGCTGGGAACATATGATGGAAACTGCAGCAACCTCTTATTATATCCGAGAGCAAGCAGAGCGGATTCAGCGGCTGGAGCAGGCTAGCGCTGAAGGCAATGCACATATGGATGTAGCTCAAGGCTGGGAATCTCCTTTTAATAAAGAAGCCTTTGAACTAGCTGTTAAGAAAGTGCAGGATTATATCGGGCAGGGAGATGTCTTTCAGGTTAATCTTTCATTAAGGCAGGATAAGGAGCTATATACTTCACCTGATGATGTGTATGAGTGGCTTCGTGTAATTAACCCTTCCCCTTATATGGGATACGTTCAGACACCAGATTTTCAGCTGGTAAGCGGCTCTCCAGAGCTGCTAATTAAACTCACGCAGGGTAAGGTTATCGCAAGACCCATCGCAGGAACAAGACGCAGGGGAGCGACCTCAGAAGAGGACAAGCGTATGGCGGAAGAACTGCTTCATACGGAAAAAGAGCGGGCTGAGCATATTATGCTCGTGGATCTGGAGCGCAACGACATCGGTAGAGTAGCGAGATATGGATCAGTGCGTGTTCCCGAACTTATGACCATTGAATACTATTCGCATGTAATGCATCTAGTTTCACAAGTAGAAGGTATCTTGGCTGAAGATAAAAATGCCTTTGATGTGATTGCTGCTGCATTCCCAGGGGGGACCATTACAGGTGCTCCTAAGGTAAGAACGATGGAGATTATTGAGGAACTGGAACCAGTGAGACGCGGCCCCTACACAGGATCAATTGGCTGGATTTCCTATCAAGGGGACATGGAACTAAATATCATTATTCGTACCCTCGCAGTGAAGGATAACATCGGTTATATTCAGGCAGGAGCAGGAATTGTAATTGATTCAGATCCTTACCGGGAATATAGGGAATCAAAGAACAAAGCAAGGGCAGTTATGAAGGCTGTACAGTATAGTGAAGAAGCTGCTATGCAGCGAAGCAGAGACGAGAACTAGAGGAGGTTTTTTATATGATTTTGGTTATTGATAACTATGATTCTTTTACGTATAACCTCGTGCAGTATCTAGGTGAGCTAGGTGAGGAAGTAGAGGTACGCCGGAATGATGAAATCGATATTGCTGGGATTGAAGCACTTGCGCCAGATCATATCTTGATTTCGCCAGGTCCATGTACACCAAATGAGGCAGGAATCAGTCTTGAGTTACTGCATCATTTTAAAGGAAAAATTCCAATGTTCGGTGTTTGTCTTGGACACCAGGCAATTGGTCAGGCTTTTGGAGGAAACGTCGTTAGGGCAGAACGTTTGATGCATGGGAAAACATCGCCTATTTATCATGGGGGAACGTCTGTATTTGAAGGAATTCCATCTCCATTTACAGCTACGAGATATCATTCTCTACTCGTGGAGAGAGAGAGTCTTCCTGACTGCTTGGAGATTACAGCAGAGACAGAAGAAGGAGAGATTATGGGACTCAGACATAAAGAATATGCGATTGAAGGCGTACAATTCCATCCGGAATCGATCGTTACCGATTATGGTCATCATATGCTCCGCAACTTCCTGCGTCAGAAAGCAATTGTATAAGATGAAATACGTCATGCTGAATGGGCAATTGACTGAGACAACGAAAGCCGCGATTCCTGTAATGGATCACGGCTTCTTATACGGAATGGGTCTATTTGAGACTTTTCGAACCTATGGGGGCAAACCTTCGTTACTGTCTCGTCATCTTCAAAGGCTTTCTGAGGGTTGTAAGGATTTAGGGATTCCTTTTCGGGCGGAAGAACATAAACTGGAGATGCTTATTCGTGAGCTGCTGGAAGCTAACGGGCTTAGTGACGGCTATATAAGGTACACGGTTTCAGCAGGCGAAGAGATTCTAGGGTTGCCTTCGGCAGACTACCGTGAACCGAGCCACCTTATTTTTGCTAAAGAACTGCCTGTCCTAAATGAAGCTTGGTATATCAAAGGAAAACCTCTTCAATTGCTGAAGACGATTAGGAATACACCTGAGGGCTTGGTTCGGTATAAATCTTTGCACTACATGAATAACATTCTTGCGAAGAGAGAGCTTATGCAGTATAAGCAGGCAGTAGAGTCTCAAGCGGAAGGTTTAATGTTGACCAAAGAGGGGCATCTTGCTGAAGGGATTGTCAGTAATCTTTTTTTTATAGCCAAAGGAGTTCTTTATACCCCTGAAATAAGCACAGGTATCTTGCCTGGCATTACTAGAGAGGTTGTTCTTGAAGCTGCGAGTGACCTAGGTATTCCTGTAGTAAAAGGGTTATTCACAACTCAGCACCTATCTCAGGCGGATGAGATTTTTATGACTAGTTCCATACAAGAATTAATTCCAATAACAGCACTGCTTGGTTTTCCGGAAGGGGAAGTGATTCAGGTTCAAGACGGAATAATGGGACCGAATACGCGCAGACTGCTGGATTTATACCGAAAGAAAGCAGGTAGAGATGATGTTGAAACCTAAACTATATAAACGTACATATCAGCGCGGCGAAATGTCGCTTAAGCTGGGTGACAGAACACTGATTATGGGGATTGTTAACGTAACTCCGGATTCGTTCTCTGATGGGGGACAATACAATTCTGTAGATCGTGCAGTTGCTCATGCTGTAGAACTCTTCGAACAAGGAGCAGATATCATTGATATCGGCGGTGAATCTACTCGCCCAGGACACACTGTCATTTCAAGTGAAGAAGAGATTGCGCGTGTAGTCCCTGTAATTGAATCTTTACACAAAACAGCCCCGCATATCCCAATCTCTATTGATACGTATAAAGCAGATGTAGCGAGAGCGGCAATCGATGCAGGAGCTCATATCATTAATGATATTTGGGGTCTCAAAGCTGATCAGGATATGGCACCGCTTGCGCGCGAGAAAAATTGTCCTGTTATCCTAATGCATAATCGTGAGAACACAGATTACGATGATTTTATTACCGACGCAGTTGCGGATCTAAAAGAAAGCATTGAAATTGCGTTGCAGGCTGGTATTTCTAAAGACAATATTATTCTAGATCCAGGTATCGGATTTGCAAAAAGCTATGAGCAAAACTTACAGATGATGATATCATTAGGTGCATTGCTGGAACTTGGCTACCCTGTTCTGCTCGCTACCTCTCGCAAGCGGTTTATTCGGAATACACTGCAATTGCCAGTGGATGATCTAGTTGAGGGAACGGCAGCTACTGTGGCTTTTGGGATTGCTCAAGGAGCGCAAATGGTACGAGTTCATGATGTAGCTCAAATCAAGCGTACAGTAGACATGTGTGATGCTATGCTTTACCAAGGAAGAGAGGAATTATAATTATGGATAAAATGAAACTTCACCGTATGGAGTACTATGGATATCACGGAGTCTTTGAGGAAGAACGTAAACTTGGACAGCGATTCTATATTGATCTAGAACTTGATATGGACTTACAAGAAGCAGGTAGGCATGATGATCTTACCAAAACGATAAATTACGCCGAGATTCACGAACATGTGAAAAATATCGTTGAAAATAAGTCATTCCAATTAATTGAAGCTTTAGGTGAATATATTGCATCTTCCCTACTTGAGACTTATACTAGTGTGGATGCGCTTGTAGTCAAGGTAACAAAACCGCATCCTCCTTTCGATATTCATTTTGAAGGAGTTACAGTAGAACTTCATCGTACTAGGAAAGTAGGATAACGACTCATGAATGCACATTCAACCTCTGATACGTCAGAGGCTTATATTGCTTTAGGGGCTAATTTAGGCGATCGGGAGCAGACGCTTATGTCTGCAATAAGGATGCTGGACAAGCAAGATGATATTGAGGTTATTGCTTGCTCTGATTTATACGAAACAGACCCAGTAGGTTATACTGATCAGCCTGCATTTATTAATATGGCCATTTCCGTCAATACAACACTATCTCCTGAGGAGCTGCTGGGTCGTATGCTTGAGATCGAGAACCAGCTAGGACGTGTTCGTCATATCAGATGGGGTCCAAGAACCGTTGATCTCGACTTGCTATGGTATGAAGGAGTAGAAATGAATACAGAGAAGCTTATTCTTCCGCATCCAAGAATGCAGGAGAGAGCTTTTGTGTTAGTTCCATTATCCGATGTTGTCCGTGAAAAATCAGACAACATTTCTTGTTTTGTACAAACAGCTTTAGAGAGCCTGGATGAAAGGGATGGAATACGGCGGTGGAAAACATGCAACTGGCCAGACGAATCCGCGCTTTCCGAAAATTGAAAGGTGTAACTCAGCAGTCTCTAGCAGAGCAAACAGGCATATCTCTCGCTATGCTCGGTATGATTGAGCGGGGAACTCGTGTCCCAACAGAAGAGCAGCTTGTTAGAATCGCAGATGTTCTTGCTATATCCCTGTCGGAGTTTATATAGGAGACGCAGTGGTTTATATTCTGAAAAATAACTTGAACGTTTAGATATGATAGATATAAATGACGTAAAGATCAATAAAGATTTTCAAAGGAGTGATACGAAACCCTATGCTTAAGATCGCTGATATTGAAATGAAGAATCAGGTCGTTGTTGCTCCGATGGCGGGAGTAAGTAATCCGGCTTTTCGCCTCATTGCTAAGGAATTTGGCGCTGGGTTAGTCTGCGCTGAAATGGTCAGCGATAAAGGAATTATAAATGGTAATAAACGAACGAGAGAAATGTTATTTGTAGATGAACGGGAAAAGCCGCTTAGTCTGCAAATCGTTGGCGGCAACAGAGAAACATTGGTTGCTGCTGCGAAGGTTGTTGACCAAGAAACGAATGCAGATATTATTGATATTAACATGGGTTGTCCTGCCCCTAAAATTAATAAAAGTGATGCGGGAGCACGTTGGCTTTTAGATCCGAATAAAATTTATGAGATGGTATCTGCTGTAGTGGATGCTGTGTCTAAACCAGTGACAGTAAAGATGCGTATCGGCTGGGATCATGATCATATCTATGCTGTCGAAAACGCACGTGCAGTAGAAAGTGCTGGGGGAAAAGCAATAGCTCTACACGGTAGAACAAGAGAGCAATTGTATACTGGCCGGGCAGACTGGGATATTATAAAGGAAGTTAAGGATTCGGTTTCCATTCCGATTATTGGGAACGGCGATATTTCTTCACCAGAAGAAGCAAAACGAAGACTGGAAGAATCCGGAGTAGACGGAGTTATGATCGGCCGAGCTGCCCTTGGTAATCCATGGATGCTATATAGAACTATTGAATACCTTGAAAAGGGTGTGTTGCCGGCAGACCCGTCACCGGAAGAAAAAATGCGTATTGCCATACTGCACATGGATCGATTAATTGACCTGAAAGGGGAAAATGTAGCAGTACGTGAAATGCGTAAGCATTTATCTTGGTATCTGAAAGGACTCAAAGGTTCTGCACGAATAAAAGATGCCATCATGGAAGGAACCAAACGTGACGAGATGGTTGAGATACTTACAAATTATTTGGAAAACTTGCCTCGAAATGAGTCGAATACAGAAACAGACAGCCAAGAAATTGATCAAGAGTCAATAAATACGGACTGTGCTTGCTAAGGCTATTAGAGAGAACATTGACTTTTCAATATCGTTAACCTATAATTTTTTTGGTATAAATTCGGCAAGATGGTTTTATGTTCAAGGACACCTAAGAGAACGAATTGTTCTGTTTTTTTAAGATTAGCATATCGTTTTTAAAATGAATTTTTGAATTAGTTCCATATTATTCCCATGACAGGAGAATCGGTTAACATGAGCGATAAAGAAGTCATTCTTACCCAAGAGGGGCTCAAGAAGCTTGAGGACGAACTCGAGAACTTGAAGTCTGTAAAACGCCGTGAAGTTGCAGAACGGATTAAAGTAGCTATTGGATATGGTGATATTAGTGAGAATTCGGAGTATGAAGATGCGAAGAATGAGCAAGCTTTTATTGAAGGGCGTGTACTCACTCTCGAGAAAATGCTTCGCAATGCGCGTATCATTAATAGCGATGAGGTTGGCACAGACATCGTAGGAATTGGTGCAACCGTTACAGTTGAAGATATGGAGTTTGGCGATGTGGTTGAATACACGATCGTTGGATCTGCAGAATCTAATCCGCTTCAAAATAAAATTTCAAATGAAAGCCCTGTTGGTAAAGCTATTATTGGCAAAGCCAAAGGAACTGTGGTTGATGTAAGTGTTCCTGCAGGTGTTATCCAGTACAAAATTGTAGATATCAAGAAGTAATCATACAAAAGGATCGGGATATGAAGAGAGCTTCCCTAGGGGAAGCTTTTTTTCAATCATTTGATTTCATGAAGGCATCGTACTTTAGTTCGTACGAACGGCTTATTATGACATGCCTTGTATCTTTTAAGATGCAGTACTGTATACGATATCTGCATTTGAAGATACATAATAATTAAGGAGTTGAAGAAGGCAAATGACGGATGAAGTAGTAGGTACAGAACAAGAGCTTAGTGAGCTTTTACAGATTAGACGGGCAAAATTAGATGAGCTTCGGGCTCTTGGTATTGATCCTTTCGGTAAAAAGTACGAACGTACGGATGAAGCCGGTAATATTTTAAAACAGTATAATGACCTGACCAAAGAAGAAATTGAAGAAAAGAATGTTGAAGTAAGCATTGCTGGGCGTATTATGGCGAAACGCGGTATGGGTAAAGCAAGTTTTGCTCATATTCAGGACTTGAGCGGACGTATTCAAATTTATGTTCGTAAAGATACCGTTGCTGAAGCGCAGTACGATGCATTTACTTTGCTTGATCTTGGAGATATCATCGGTGTGAAGGGTACGGTTTTCAAAACCAAAACAGGAGAGACTTCCATTAAAGTTACTGAGCTTGAAGTGCTTTCCAAATCGTTATACCCATTGCCTGATAAATACCAAGGTCTAAAAGACGTAGAATTACGTTACCGTCAGCGGTATGTGGATCTGATTATGAGCTCTGAAGTACAACAAACATTTATTTCTCGCTCTAAAATTATTCAGTCCATGCGTCGTTATCTTGATGGCTTAGGCTACTTGGAAGTAGAGACACCAACACTGCACTCCATTGCAGGCGGTGCGGCAGCACGACCATTTATTACGCATCATAATGCGCTGGATATGGAACTATATATGCGTATCGCAATTGAACTGCACTTGAAACGTCTGATTGTAGGCGGCCTGGAGAAAGTGTACGAAATTGGACGTGTATATCGTAACGAAGGGATCTCAACTCGTCATAACCCTGAGTTCACCATGATTGAATTGTATGAAGCATACGCAGATTATAAAGATATTATGGAACTCACAGAGAATATGGTTGCTCATATTGCGCAAGAAGTTCTAGGAACAACGAAGATTGATTATCAAGGGCATGAAGTCGACCTTACCCCATCTTGGCGCCGTGTATCCATGGTGGATGCGGTTAAAGAAGTGAAGGGTGTAGATTTTGGCGTCGAAATGACAAATGAAGAAGCACACCGTTTGGCTAAGGAACATAATGTACCTGTTGAAAAGCACATGACATTTGGACATATCCTTAATGCATTCTTTGAAGAGTTTGTTGAGGAAACCCTAATTCAGCCAACTTTCGTATATGGTCACCCTGTTGAAATTTCTCCGCTTGCGAAAAAGAATGAAGAAGATCCAAGATTTACGGATCGCTTTGAACTTTTCATCGTAGGACGCGAACATGCAAATGCATTTAGTGAGCTGAATGATCCGATCGATCAGCGTCAGCGTTTTGAAGCACAGTTACTAGAAAAAGAACACGGTAACGATGAAGCGCATGAGATGGATGATGACTTCATTCGTGCACTTGAATATGGTATGCCGCCTACAGGTGGTCTTGGAATTGGTGTAGACCGTCTTGTAATGTTGCTTACGAATTCTCCATCGATTCGTGACGTGCTTCTTTTCCCACATATGCGTCACCGTGCATTGGACTAAGAAGGACAAGCATTTTGCATAAACAAGTTTACAATAGAATCTAGACATACAGAGGAACAGCTGAGCAGATGATGCTTGAGGTTGTTCCTCTTTTAAAATGTACGGATTGGCAAGGGCTATGAAGAAAGGCGAGATGTAATGAAGAGACGTGTGGGTTTCACCAAAAAACTGGCTACTCCGCCATTTATATTAGTCGCAGGTATCTTGCTGATCATCGGGATAGGTACCGTATTATTAATGCTGCCTGTTTCCAACCAGAACGGACACCCTCTTCGTTTTATGGATGCACTTTTTACGGCAACTTCTGCGGCTTGTGTTACAGGCTTAATCGTAGTAGATGTAGAAACTACATTTACCCTTTTTGGTGAGACCGTTATTATGATCCTGATGCAGCTGGGCGGTCTTGGCTTCATGACAATTGCAACTTTGATTGCATTATTGTTTGGGAGAAAGTTATCCCTAAAGGATCGACTTATCTTAAAAGAAGCGATTAATTCGGACACCATGGAAGGAGTCGTTCGAATCATTCGAAAGGTGCTTATCTTTTCATTCACCATTGAAGGGGTAGCAGCTATCATTTTTACGGCAAGATGGTCTGTGGATATGCCTTTTTTTAAGGCACTGTATTATGGAATTTTCCACTCTGTATCTTTGTTTAACAACGGTGGTTTTGATCTGTTCGGCAATAGTTTTCAAGATTATATGGGTGATTGGCTGTTCAATGTGATTGCAAGCATACTGGTCATATCAGGCGGGCTCGGGTTCGTTGTGCTCAACGACTTATTCGAATTTCCGAAGAAGCGTAGATTATCTTTGCATTCAAAAATGGTGCTGTCCGTATCCGGTGTATTAATTGCCCTTGGGGCAATTGTATTGTTCGTTTTTGAATTTACCAATACGAAAACGTTAGGCTCACTTGATCTATCGCATAAGCTCTACGCATCCTTCTTCCAGTCGGTTTCTACTCGTTCATCGGGAACGAGTACTATTGATATACCAGAACTGCGGTCTGCGACACAATTCTTTTTCATCTTGCTTATGTTTATCGGTGCTTCTCCTGGTTCAACAGGCGGGGGTATCAAAACAACGACATTTCTTATTATGATCGGCGCTTTGTTCGCGATGGTTAGGGGACAAAAAGACATCGTGTTCTTTCGGCACCGTGTACCTCAAGGGCTGCTCATGCGAGCGATGACGAT
>NZ_CP127162.1:92500-140000 GCF_030263935.1 Paenibacillus polygoni
CGGGCTTAGTGATCCGGTGGTACCGCATGGAAGGGCCATCGCTCAACGGATAAAAGCTACCCTGGGGATAACAGGCTTATCTCCCCCAAGAGTCCACATCGACGGGGAGGTTTGGCACCTCGATGTCGGCTCATCGCATCCTGGGGCTGAAGTAGGTCCCAAGGGTTGGGCTGTTCGCCCATTAAAGCGGTACGCGAGCTGGGTTCAGAACGTCGTGAGACAGTTCGGTCCCTATCTGTCGTGGGCGTAGGAAATTTGAGAGGAGCTGTCCTTAGTACGAGAGGACCGGGATGGACATACCGCTGGTGTACCAGTTGTTCCGCCAGGAGCATCGCTGGGTAGCTATGTATGGAAGGGATAAGCGCTGAAAGCATCTAAGCGCGAAGCCCACCTCAAGATGAGATTTCCCAATGAGTAAGACCCCTTGAAGACGACGAGGTAGATAGGCTGGGGGTGGAAGTGCAGCAATGCATGGAGCTGACCAGTACTAATCGGTCGAGGGCTTATCCTACAAGCTTTCTGAAGGAAAGCTACTTCGGAAGCATAAGCTAATAAATCGCAAAGATTGTTTCGTATCTAGTTTTCAGGGAGCAATTCCTTGAATATCGCATTTGTAAAAATGCTCGTTTGGTGGCGATAGCGGAGGGGTTCCACACGTACCCATCCCGAACACGACCGTTAAGCCCTCCAGCGCCGATGGTACTTGGACCGCAGGGTCCTGGGAGAGTAGGACGTCGCCAAGCAAATAGAAAACCGTTGTTGACATTATGTCAGCAACGGTTTTTTTGTAATATGCCCTTTCTAGCAAGTGGAATGGCTCCAGCGAAACTTTGTCAATATGAGCAGTGCAGGAAGCATGGTATTCAATATCAATAACTTCACTCTATATTTATCATCGCAGTATCGACGGCTTGGCTCGTTCAGAGAACGGTGCTACCGAACTTGCCACGGGACTAGCATACTTGGTAATGAGTACTCAGTTAATGCTATGTAGATTAATACAGGTCAGTTAGCAGAAGATTTATTAGCTTGCGTCGGGAGAAGGATGCGTCTTAGGGATAGAAATGCTTCAGTCCGATGTATTAGGAGGAATTATTATTAGACTGGTTACAGCCATGCTGCACAATAAGCTACAACAGACAGCACATGGCTGCAGGATCGACATTGCAGGTAAGCTCTACAAAACGCTAATAACCAATTTATCGATCGTATTAGACGACACCGTATTTGGCCTCTATCTGTATATAATTTAGCTAGGGAACGAATTACTATATAGTAGTTTACTGCCGCAAAATAAAAAAACAAAATAAGTAGGCATTCTCACTATATAAATGAGATTAATACACGGTTAGTTTATAAAGGATAGTAGAGGAGAGAAAAGAAAAGTACAAAACAAAGCAAAGCAATTCATTTTCAAAATGATATGCATTAGTTTTGGTTTTACATTTTGTCGTTTATAGCTAAAATGTATGGAATAACCCAGAATGTCCATCAGGGACATACAGTTGTTTTTGTACAGCAATACACTCTTTCACAGCAGGTTACTTTTCCTTGACAGTGCAAATGGGCCTTTGCTAAGATTGCAATAATATATTTTCAGAAAATGTTCATTAGATCCATAAATGCTTTCATTTAGAGATCTACAGTCTATATATATTAAAAGGAGGAACATCGTAGTGTGGGGAGATAAGTTTAGTAAAGAAGGTTTAACATTTGATGATGTTTTGTTAGTACCGCGTAAGTCTGAGGTACTTCCCAAGGAAGTTGATGTTTCGGTTCGTTTAAGTGATAACGTGAAGCTTAATATTCCACTGATCAGTGCTGCGATGGATACTGTTACAGAAGCACCTTTGGCGATTGCAATTGCGAGAGAAGGCGGCATTGGTATCATTCATAAAAATATGCCGGTTGAACAGCAAGCGGAAGAAGTTGATCGTGTAAAACGTTCCGAGAGCGGCGTAATTACGAATCCTTTCTCTTTAACTAAAGATCATTTAGTATCTGATGCAGAGAATGTAATGGCAAAATATCGTATCTCTGGGGTGCCTATCGTTGATGAAGCACAGAAATTGGTCGGGATTCTAACCAACCGTGATTTACGTTTTATTAAAAACTATGACATTAAGATCTCCGAAGTGATGACAAGTGAGAATCTGGTGACAGCACCAGTAGGTACTACGCTTGTACAAGCTCAAGAGATTTTGCAAAAACATAAAATTGAGAAGCTTCCTCTTGTTGATGAATCAAATACTTTAAAAGGTCTAATCACCATTAAAGATATCGAAAAAGCAATTCAGTTCCCGAATGCTGCTAAAGACAGCCAAGGAAGATTGGTTGTTGGTGCTGCTGTTGGTGTATCCAGTGACTTGTACGAGCGTACAGAAGCATTGGTAAAAGCAGGTGTGGATCTGATCTCGATCGATTCCGCACATGGTCATAGTAAAAACATTCTTGATTCGGTTCGTAAACTTCGCGAACTATATCCAAGTCTTACAATTATTGCGGGTAACGTAGCAACGGGTGAAGCAACTCGTGATCTGATTGAAGCAGGGGCATCCGTTATTAAAGTAGGTATTGGACCTGGATCTATCTGTACAACTCGTGTTGTTGCTGGTATTGGTGTACCTCAAGTAACCGCAGTTTATGATTGTGCAAATGTAGCTCGTGAATACAATATTCCTGTCATTGCTGATGGCGGTATCAAGTATTCCGGTGAAATTACAAAAGCAATCGCAGCAGGAGCTCATGCAGTAATGCTGGGAAGTCTGCTTGCTGGTACAGAGGAAAGCCCAGGCGAGTTTGAAATTTATCAAGGTCGCCGCTTTAAAGGATATCGCGGTATGGGATCCATTAGCGCAATGAAGATGGGTAGTAAAGACCGTTACTTCCAAGATGATGATAAAAAACTTGTTCCTGAAGGTATCGAAGGACGTGTTGCTTATAAAGGTCCACTTAGTGCAACAATTCATCAGCTGATTGGTGGTCTTCGCTCTGGTATGGGATATTGCGGTACAGCAACGATCGACGAACTTCGTAACGATACTCAGTTCATTCGTATTACGAGTGCAGGACTTCGTGAAAGTCACCCACATGATGTTCAGATTACAAAAGAAGCACCAAACTATACATTGTAAGACAATTATTTTTCGTCATATAGCAGGCAGGCAAGGTGAAATTCACTTTGCCTGTCTTTTTTTGCGGAATATCGTGTGTTAAAATGAAACAGGACTTGTATAAGTATACAAGCAAGCATACGAACCTTATGAAAAACATGACAAGATGATCTCTATTTGATGTAATAGAGACATTACATATAAATCAGTTATTCTCTGATTCAATGGGTTCTTCTTTTGGTCCTTGTTAACCATTTCGATTATGCTCCACATTTACAAATGAACAGATTGCTATTATTGCCTATAGCGGCACTATGAAAGATTAGAGGAGGATTTATTCCATTGAAAAAGAAGTACAGTCATTCTTTGATTCGTTCTGAACAAAACGAGAGATCAAAGTTTAAGAAACGCGTTGCTACATTAATGGTTATGAATATGCTTTGTATGTCGGTGATTCCTGCAGCAGTGTCTGCTGAACAAGTAACTCAGGTAGCGGCGGCTGCCACTACAAGTGATACGACTAAAACAGCTGTTTCTAAAGTACCTTCGCCTGATACTCTAGGACTTGCAGTAAAGTCAGCAGTACTGATGGAAGCATCAACAGGTCAAATTCTATTATCAGTCAACGCAGATCAAGCTTATGCGCCAGCAAGTATGACAAAGATGATGACAGAATATATTGTTTCTGAAAAAGTGAAACAAGGCGAGATATCTTGGGATGACACCGTGACAGTTAAGAAGAATGCATCCTTAAGTGTGGGCTCCCGTATTTTCCTAGCTGAAGGGGATCAACATTCCGTTAAAGAGCTGTATATTGCTATGGCTATTGGCTCTGCAAATGATGCAACCGTTGCTCTTGCAGAATATGTGGCAGGTTCTGAGGAAGAGTTCGTAAAACTGATGAACGCAGAAGCTAAACGTATGGGGATGAACGATACACACTTTATTAACTCAACGGGTCTAAACCGTGAAGATATGCCGGCTGGTTTCCAGCCAGAAGATGACCGCGAAACCGTAATGACAGCGAAAGATGTCGCTACTTTGACTAGATATATTGTTCAGGATCATCCTGACTTTTCTGAATTTACCTCTCTTCAGTCCTATGATTTCCGAGGGAAAGATAAAATTATTAACTGGAACTGGATGCTTGAAGCAAACAAAAACATTACAAACTTTAAACAGTATGCGTATGAAGGTCTTGACGGTATGAAGACAGGACATACGAAAGCTGCAGGTTATTGCTTTGCAGGGACTGCGGAGCGTGATGGAATGCGTCTGATCAGTGTAGTAATGGGCGCTTCAACAGAGCCAGGCCGTTTCAACGAAACAAAAAAAGTACTGGACTACGGTTACAATAACTTTGAAGTGAAGCAAGTAGTTGCAGGTAAGACAACGGTAACTGGTGCAGAAACGGCACCTGTATCTAAAGGTAAAGAAGCAACTGTTCCGGTTGTAACGGAAGAAGCGGTTAATTTTATCGTTCCAAAAGGCACAGAATCTTTTGAACCTGAATTCACAACTAATTTTGAAGGTGAAGCGCTTGAAGCACCAATCGAAGCAGGTACTAAAGCCGGCACGATCACATACACCTACAAGGTAGAAGGTATGGATGAAGTGCAGGAACAAACCGTGAACCTTGTTACTTCCGAGAAAGTTGAAAAGGCAGGATGGTTCCGTCTTATGTTCCGAGGAATTGGTGATTTCTTTGGTGACATGTTTGATAGCATTAAAAACCTGTTTTAATTAAAAACAGCATTTATTTTCTTTCTGTAGCACACCTTTCTATAATTCTGTATTTAGTAAAATAGTTGTATAATCAGGATTCATACGGTAAAATATCAAGTTAGAATTCAAATTGGAAACTTTTGATAGGTACGAGTCTTTTTCTATAGGATATTACCTTTTAAAAGGGCATTGAATTGGAAAAACTGCAGATATAATACGGGGGGCTTAAACATGGAAACGGGCACATCACGCGTTAAAAGAGGAATGGCAGAAATGCAAAAAGGCGGCGTCATCATGGACGTTATGAATGCAGAACAGGCTAAAATTGCTGAAGCAGCAGGGGCCACAGCAGTTATGGCTCTTGAACGTGTACCATCTGATATTCGTGCAGCTGGCGGCGTAGCTCGTATGGCTGATCCAACGATTGTAGAAGAAGTGATGAAAGTCGTATCAATCCCAGTTATGGCGAAGGCTCGTATCGGTCATTTTGTTGAAGCGAAAGTGCTCGAATCCTTAGGTGTTGACTACCTTGATGAAAGTGAAGTATTAACTCCAGCAGATGAAGTTTTCCATATTGATAAACATGAATTTACTGTACCGTTTGTGTGCGGAGCCAAAGATTTAGGTGAAGCACTTCGCCGGATCGGTGAAGGTGCTTCGATGATTCGTACCAAAGGTGAACCAGGAACAGGTAACATTGTTGAAGCGGTACGACATATGCGTTTCATTAACAGCCAAATCCGTAAAGTTCAGAATATGTCCAAGGACGAGCTGTATGCTGAAGCTAAAAATTTGGGTGTGGCTTATGATCTTTTGCTTGATGTACATGAGAACGGGAAACTTCCTGTTGTAAACTTTGCAGCAGGTGGTGTTGCTACTCCAGCTGATGCTGCTCTGATGATGCATCTTGGTGCAGATGGTGTATTTGTAGGTTCTGGTATCTTTAAATCAGACAACCCTGAGAAATTTGCTCGTGCTATCGTAGAAGCTACGACTCATTACACAGATTATAAGCTGATTGCGGAAGTCTCTAAGAACTTGGGTGCGCCGATGAAAGGGATTGAAATTTCTTCATTGTCCCCTGCAGAGCGCATGTCGAATCGTGGTTGGTAAGAGAGAAGGATGTCTAGAGTGAAAATCGGAGTATTAGCGCTACAAGGTGCTGTTGCTGAACATATTCGCACTACGGAGCTTGCCGGAGCAGAAGGCATAGCTGTAAAGAGAGTAGAGCAACTTCATGAGCTGGATGGTTTAATTATTCCAGGCGGGGAGAGCACTACGATTGGCAAGCTGATGCGTAAGTATGGTTTTATCGAGGCAATTAGGCAGTTCTCTGAAGAGGGGAAGCCGATCTTTGGTACTTGTGCCGGTCTTATCGTTATGGCCAAGCAAATATCTGGGCAAGATGATGCTCATCTTAGCTTAATGAACATAACCGTTTCTCGTAACGCATTTGGACGCCAGCGTGAGAGCTTTGAAACAGATTTAGAAGTAGTAGGCATTGATGAACCTGTGCGTGCAGTGTTCATCCGTGCTCCGCTTATCGAGTCTGTTGGTGAGGGTGTCGAAGTTCTTTCCACCTATCATGATGAGATTGTAACCGCTCGTGAAGGTCATCTATTAGTTTCTTCTTTTCATCCAGAGCTTACGGATGACTACCGGTTGCATCAATATTTCGTAAATATGGTGGAAAGCAGCTTGAAATCCTTGAGATAAGATAACAATATAACGATCTTGACTCTCGTGATATTTGAAGACTTTCCCTTATGCTGGCCTGTAAAGCTCGTATAAGGGTGGAGTCTTTTCTCTGGTCGCAGGTCAAGATTATTTTTTTTAGGAGGGAAATTTGCGTGTTAGATATTAAAATATTGCGTAATGATTTTGGCAGAGTAGAGGAGGCCCTCAAGCGCCGTGGTAAATCCGTTGATTTAATTGCTGATTTTCCAAAGCTTGATGTACGCCGCCGTGAACTTCTTCAAGAAGTAGAAACATTAAAGAATCGGAGAAATACGGTATCTGGTGAAGTTGCCAAACGCAAGAAAAATAAAGAAGATGCGGATGAATTAATCGCTGAAATGCGCCAAGTGTCAGATAATATCAAGCAAATGGATGAGGAAATCCGTGAACTTGAAGCGCAAATTAATGAACTGACGATGGCTATTCCTAATATTCCTCATGAGAGTGTACCCGTAGGGGCATCTGAGGATGATAATGTAGAGATCCGCCGCTGGGCTGAACCACGTGAATTTACGTTTAAACCGAAAGCACACTGGGATATAGCGCAAGATCTGGGTATTCTTGATTTTGAAGCAGCAGCTAAGGTTACAGGATCGAGATTTACATTTTATAAAGGGCTTGGAGCACGTCTTGAACGGGCGTTGATCAGCTTTATGATGGATTTGCATAGTGATCATCACGGGTATGAAGAAATTCTTCCTCCGATGATTGTTAACAAAGACAGCCTTTACGGAACAGGTCAGCTTCCCAAGTTTGAAGAAGATCTCTTCAAAATTAAAGACACAGAGTATTACCTGATTCCTACTGCCGAGGTTCCTGTGACGAACTATCACCGCGAAGAAATTATTGATGCTGAGCAGTTACCACAGAAATTTGTAGCATACAGCTCTTGTTTCCGTTCTGAAGCAGGGTCAGCAGGCCGTGATACCCGTGGTCTGATTCGTCAGCATCAATTTAATAAAGTGGAGATGCTGAAATTTGCGTTGCCAGAACACTCTTATGACGAACTTGAATCGATGACTAAAAATGCAGAACGCGTTCTAGAGCTTCTAGAGCTTCCATATCGAGTTATGGCACTCTGCACTGCAGACATGGGCTTTACATCAGCCAAGACGTATGACCTGGAAGTGTGGCTGCCTGAGAGCGGGATGTACCGTGAAATATCTTCATGCTCAAATTGTGAAGATTTCCAAGCAAGACGTGCCAATATTCGTTTCCGCCGTGAAGCGAAAGCCAAACCTGAATATTTGCATACACTCAATGGTTCAGGACTTGCTGTAGGAAGAACTTTTGCTGCTATTCTTGAGAATTACCAACAAGAAGATGGCAGTGTGAAGATTCCGAAAGTGCTCGTTCCTTACATGGGCGGCGTGGAAGTTATTTCCCCAAAATAATTTTCGAATAAAAGTTGCATATGGGGACAATCTATGATAAAATAATTTTTGTTGAGCGTTAAGTAAGTTGCTAAAACGTTAATAAAATTATTTTATCCTGGAGAGGTACCGAAGCGGTCATAACGGGGCGGTCTTGAAAACCGTTAGGGTGCAAGCCCACATGGGTTCGAATCCCATCCTCTCCGCCATAACACATAAATGACAAGCCATTTTCCTTATTTAAGGAGAATGGCTTTTTTGGTTATCCAAAAAGATAGGTGCGAGAAGACAAGAATGAACAGTATTGAACAGTGCATAAAAAAGCGGTGAAAATCACACGTTAAAAGGTGTGGAGGTGTTACTAATGAGTGAAATTTTTAATATTGATCAAACCCAGCTTGTTCATGCTTGGAATGAGAGTTTGCCGAATGTGCTGAATAAAGGTGACCAAGCACAGGTAAAACCTGATGAAGCAGATCAACACACCCTTCGCATTCATATCGATACCGCAGGGCACCAGATGTACTCTTTTGATTTCAAATGCGCATATGTAGATAACCGTGAAGTCAAAGTCGATTTGATGGATGTAGAGAAAGACGGACGGCATGTTGATGAACGTACGGATACCATTCAGCAGCTTACGCATGATTATATGCGTCATATCCACGAGTGTGCACAAGCAGTGCAGTATTTAACAAACCCTTAAGGAGAGGATCTAATGAGTAAGCCAAAAGCGATTCCTGTACCGGAAGCACAGCCAGCTGGTGTGAGACATAAAAAGGATCATTCCTCTGGCCCAGAGCCCCTTTCGGGGTCCAAGAAGGTCAAGAACCGTAACCACGTAGATCATAATAATCCACAAGGCTGATTCTTTTATATCTTCATCATTACGAAGGGTTCTCCTCAAAGAGGGGGACCCTTTCTCTGTATACAACTCATTTTTATAAATCTTATGAACCAAATATCTCCAAAAGTGTTTATCTTATCTGAGAAATGAGATATCATTCTAAAGGTGTTTATGAAAAGGATGAATGACGAGAGGGGAGCAATCATGAACAAGAGTTACACAAGAGTCTTGTTAACAATGATGCTGGCGGCAATCGTCGTACTAGCAGGTTGTGGAGCTAAACAAGAACCTAAGGAAGCAGTGAGAGATGCTGCAGCTAAAGCAACGGAGATGACTTCGTTTGCACTTACAAGTAAAGTAGTGATTAATAACTTTTCCATGAGTCAGTCTGATGAACTTCCTGAAATGGAAATGGTCCTAGCCATGCTGAAAGATGCAGAGCTAAGTGTAGACGGGGTGTTCCAGAATGACCCAATGCAAAGCGAGTTCACTATTGGTATTCATCTGAAAGGTGATATGGAGTTTGCATACAACATTCCTGTTGTGATGACGGCAGATAAGATGTACATTAAAGTGCCGAATATCCCTATGCTTGGTATTCCAGAAACACTAGTGAATAAATACATTGAGATAGATATGAAGAAACTGGCTGAAGAAGAGGGAGTAGAGTGGAGTCCAGCAACTATGGATTTAACCAAATCTCAGCAGTTCTCTAATGAAGTGACAGACGCGGTATTATCCGAATATGATCAGGACACCTATTTTAAGAGTATTGAAAAAGAAGAGTTCTCTGTTCCTGAGGATGTTGATGCTAAACAGCTTGTTCAGTTCCAAGTAACAAATGATAATGCCAAAGAAGCGATTACCATTCTATTGAACAAGGTTATGCCTAAAGTAATTGATATTATGAGTAAAGCGGAATATAAAGAAATGCTTCAAATCACGGACGAACAAATAGCTGAAATGAAAGAAGAACTAAACAGTACAGACGAGAGCCAAATAGCTGCCGATCTTGAAGAGCTGAAAAACCACTTAACCATTAATACGTTTACTATGAATACTGCCATCAATAAAGAGGGAATTCCAGCTTACCAAGAAGGAAATGTTGATGTTATCATTAATGATCCCGACACAAGTGAGACAGTGAATCTAGACATGACGATCACTCAACACTATAAAGACATTAATAAAACGCAAAAATTTGAAATTGGCATCCCTGCGGGGGACGATGTCGTAACGATGGAACAATTTCAGGAATTATTAAGCGAAGCGTACAGTTACTAAGTAAAGAAGAAGAAAGGTCAAGTGAAGGATCTAGATCCCTCGCTTGACCTTTTTTGCGGAGAATAACAGTACAGTTATCCGGCTCTAAATGAACCTCCAAACATGGGAAAAGTCGAGTCGTTTGCTGTCACTTTATGATCCTTCTTTAGCACTATGTTTATGTCTTAGACGTCTAAAGAAGGAAGTGAGTAAGGAAGCGCAGGTTTCCTGCAGAACTCCGCTTGTAACTTCCGTTTGATGATTAAATCTAGATTCTTGCAACAAATTCATAAGCGTTCCAGCGCAGCCTGCTTTCGGATCGGTTGTCCCAAATATGACGTGAGGAACTCTAGATTGGACGATAGCCCCAGCACACATAGGACAAGGTTCAAGTGTTACATATAATTTGCAGCCAAGCAGGCGCCAAGCTTGCAAATGAGCACTTGCTTCTTTGATTGCTAAAATCTCAGCATGAGCCGTTGCATCATAATTAACTTCGCGGAGGTTATGACCTCTTCCGATAATTTGATTATCTTTGACGATGATCGCACCGATAGGCACTTCGCCAAGTGCTTCTGCTTTTAACGCTTCTTTAATTGCCTCATTCATCCAATACTCATCTGTATATAAGGAATCATCCTCAGTATGAATTTTTGGTTGGTCCTGTTTCATAAACGTAGTACATCCCTTCTGACGAGCATTTATCCAACGAACAAATATTCGGGTTGTTAACATGTTGTGCATAAGTTTGTGGATAACCTACTAGTTTTACACAGACTTATACACATATTATCCAAAGGCTTGTGGATTTGTTAACAACTTTGTGTATTACTTCTTTATTTTATTCAATACTTGTCGATATATCAATTTCATAACTACGTATGCAGTCATTCCTTTTCAAATAACTTGTAAGAAGGTATGATGTTCTTATACATAAATCCCTAGAAAGTCGTACATATAGTCACTTTTCGCCAGGATACGAGCCAAGAGGTGAGCTGGAGATTGTCCATTAAAATTAAATTGTCTTTGGTGATGTCGTTCTCGTTATTAATTTTACTTGGACTCAACATCGCGCTCAGTTATTACACGACCCAGGAAAATTTGCTGCAAGATAGTGAAAAACGAATTGAATCTGCAGCAAAGCAAATTGCACTGGCCATGGAGCAGAATCAAGACAATGCAGATGTCGTTAAGAAGCAGGTAGCTAAAAATTTATGGCTTTCTGCGAAGTATGCAGCTAAAAGTTTGGACCCGGATATTAATAAGATAACAAATGAGCAGTTAGAAGAACTAAGTGAAGAGATAGGGGTATCTGCTATTTCTCTAATGATTCAGACAGAAGATGATATTGTTGTTACCAAATCCTCAGATCCTAATGAACTTGGGTTATCAACAAGAAAAATGACATTTTGGTATATTGCATTTAACCAGCTTTTTAAAGAGTATCAAGTGACAATCCCCCAAGGGATAAAATATGACCATTATTGGTCAAATGGATTTGAATATGCTACATCGGACCCCGGGAATGTAAACATTTGGGGCTATTATCATGACGGGAAAAGAAATTATATAATCAATCCATTCATGAATTCAGATGAGATTGAGGACTATGTTCTTTTTTTCAACCCCGAAGGGAATATTAAAAAGTTTCAAGATGTGAATCCATCGATTCTTTCCATTGCTGGAATTAATCCTGCTACGTTCGGACAACCAACGATGGAGGAAGATGGAACAGATGAACTCTACCCTAAATTTATCAATAAACCTATATTCTTTGGGGAATATCGATATGGAGAAGTTGAAAGGGATAAAAAAGCAGTTAATAAAGCGATTGAAACCGGAAATAATGTGTCATATACCTCTTTAGTGGATGGAAAAAAAGTATTGAAAAATATGATTCCCATTACTAACTCTGTAGGACAGAAATATGTGATTAGTATTGTGACCGACTATCATGAAATTGAAAGTGTAATGTCAGAACAGTTAACTAGTCATATTGCGGTATCTCTTGTACTGATGGAAATCGTTATTTTTGGAAGTTATTTATTTGCTTCTGCTTATACAAAACCGATACAGACTATCCTTTCTAAAGTGAATGAAGTAGGAGACGGTCATTTTAATTATGATCTCAAACTAAAGCGCAACGATGAATTGGGACAATTATCGAACGGGATCAATGCAATGATTCGGAATCTCGGACATTATACGAGCAGACTAAAGCAGATGTATGAAGAAAATCGAGCGGTAAAGGAACATTTGGAGTCTGTTATCAATCAGACAGCGGATGCTATTCATATTACCGATGAAAAAGGAAATATTATTCAGGTCAATCGTGCTTTTGAACAATTATATGGCTGGTTAAGTAAAGAAGTCATTGGTCAGCCCCTTAGTAATATTCCTGAAGAATTAATGGAAGAAGAACAGGAGCAACGGAGGAAACTAAGCAGCGGGCTAACCATCCCCTCAAATGAATCATATCGATATGCGAAAGACGGCAGCCGCATCGAGGTTAGTGTCAGTACGGCGCCAATCAGAGATGATGAGGGGAAGATAACGGGCTATATTAGTATATCAAGAGATATAACGGGCCGTAAGCGAATGGAAGAGCTCTTACGTCGCTCTGAGAAGCTTACAACCGTAGGTCAGCTTGCTGCTGGTGTTGCGCATGAAATTAGAAACCCGCTTACGACATTGAGAGGCTTTATACAACTTCAGCAGCAGACTCAGAAAATGAATCCTCGTCATATTGATTTGATGTTATCTGAACTGGATCGAATTAATTTAATTGTCGGAGAGTTTCTTATTTTAGCTAAGCCGCAGGCTACCAATTTTACTCCTAAGGATATCCGTTTTATTATGGGTGATGTGATCTCTCTTTTAGACAGCCAAGCACATATGCTTGGTATTGAGATCTTCCTGGATGCAGAGGTTCCTACCATTGTTCACTGCGGAGAGAACCAGCTGAAACAAGTATTTATTAACCTTCTAAAAAATGCGATGGAAGCGATGGCGGAAGGTGGAACAATAAAAATCAGAATTAGAGTGAACGCTGGACAGAATGCTGAGATTATAATTCAAGATGAAGGCGAGGGCGTCCCTGAAGAGTTACTGCCTAAGCTGGGCGAACCTTTCTTTACAAGTAAAGAATCGGGAACGGGTCTTGGACTAATGGTAAGTCAGCGTATCATTCAAGCCCACAAAGGAACAATGGAAATTGATAGTATCCAAGGCCAAGGAACTACAGTTACCATTCTGATGCCAGCTTTGAATCACAGTAAGTTTAAATAAATAGTGAATCAATAAAATATATGAAAATAAGGTGTGTGATCCGATTGCGGATAAATAAATTTATAAGTGAAACCGGATATTGCTCTCGCCGGGAAGCGGATAAGCTTGTAGACAGTGGGAGAGTAACGATTAACGGAATAGTTGCAGTCTTAGGAAGCCAAGCGGAAGAGGGCGATGAGGTACTGGTAGACGGCAAACCTTTGAAGGAAAAGAAGAATACAGTCTATATCGCCCTTAACAAGCCGGTTGGAATTACAAGTACTACCGAACAGCATATCGAAGGAAATATCGTCGATTTTGTGGGTCATAAGGAAAGAATATTCCCTATTGGCAGACTAGATAAAGACTCTGAAGGATTAATCCTGCTAACGAATGACGGAGATATAGTAAACAAGATATTACGATCCGAAGGCAGACATGAGAAAGAATACATTGTGACCGTAAATCGGCCGATAACCGAATCGTTCATAAGAGGAATGTCTACTGGTGTGAAAATTCTCGGGGAGAAAACTCTTCCTTGTACGGTTACACGGATCTCAGAACGTACTTTCCGAATCATACTGACAGAAGGAAAGAATCGCCAAATTCGGCGGATGTGCAGTGCTTTTGGCTATGAAGTGCAGCATCTACAAAGAATTCGAATCATGAATATTCAGCTGGGTTCTCTGAAAAAAGGTTCTTGGCGTGATTTAACACCAGACGAAAAGACAGAGCTTGGCCGTATGCTTAACTATCGTCTGCTTTAATTCTATAAATAGAAGAAGCTGTGCTCTGGGCACAGCTTCTTCTATTTTGAGTCTTTAATTATTGTACATTTGTTGTTTTCGTTTCTCCGTTATACTTCCGAATGATGGAGATTTCAACTCTTCTGTTTTTTGCACGTCCTTCTGCCGTAGCATTCGACTCAACGGGATGGTATTCGCCATATCCACTTGGGGTGAATTTAGAAGGGTCTAATTTAGAATTCTGAAGTACGATTTTCAAAAAATTCAGCGCACGGTCACTGCTCAAATCCCAGTTATCTGTGTACTTGTAATTGCTAATAGGCATATTATCTGTATGTCCGGTAACAATGACATCATAAGAGGGGAATTGTTCAAGCATTCGGGAGATATTTTTGGCAAGCACTTTTGCCTCTGGTTTCACATCCGCCGCTCCTGATGCAAATAGAGCATTATCCGCGATAGTAATCATAAGCTGGGATTGATTGAGCTTCGTATCAAGCTGATTAGTTAAGCCGTTTTTATCAATATAATCGTCGAGCTGTTTCTTTAATTTTTCTAAGTCTTCTTGCTCCTTTTTCGCAAGTGCAGCATCTGTCGCCGTATTTGGATTACTGGAAGGACTCTTGTTTTTACCAAGATCCGCACCAGGGCCAGCATCGTAAGAGGAGGAATGTTCTAGAACTCCTGTACCTCCATTAAGAGCACTGCTAAGTGCCTGGGACATCTCTTCAAACTTCTTAGCATCTACGGAACTCATGGAGAACAAGGTGATGAATAAGGCGAGTAAGAGTGTCATGAGATCTGAATAAGGCAAGAGCCAGCTTTCGTCTGCATGTTCTTCGTGTTCTTCGTGACGCTTATTACTCTTTTTCACCTGTTCCTCCCTCCTTATTAGCAAGTTCAGCGCGTTCACGCGGGGTCAGAAATACAGATAATTTTTGATTAATGGCAATGGTAGAAACACCGGATTGAATGGAAAGGAGACCTTCCACCATCATCAGTTTGACCTCTGCTTCCTGTTTAGACATACGCTTCAGTTTGTTAGCAATGGGATGCCACAGCACATAACCTGAGAAAATACCGAGCAAGGTAGCGATAAAAGCGGCTGCGATGGCATGAGACAACTTTTCCATATCGCTCAGATCAGCCAGAGCTGCTATTAAACCAACTACTGCTCCGAGCACACCGAGAGTTGGAGCATACATACCTGCTTGTGAGAAAATAAGAGCACCTACTTTATGGCGATCTTCGGTTGCATGAATATCTTCCATAAGTACGTCGCGTACAAATTCCTGATCATTACCATCAATAATCATTCGCATACCGCCGCGAAGGAAATCATCATCGATTTCTTCTACTTTCGATTCCAAGGCAAGCAGACCTTCACGTCTAGTAATGGAAGCCCATTCGGCAAACATACTAATGAGCGTAATTTTCTCGATAAGTTTTGGTTTTGTGAAGACAATCTTGAACAGCTTCGGTATTTTTTTGACTTCAGACATGGGAAATGCCATGAATATCGTGGCAATGGTACCGCCAAAAATGATAAGGTAAGCCGCAGGGTTATTTACCAAGTTGATAATTGGCGCTCCCTTCAGGATCATACCAAATACAAGTGCAACGATTCCTAAGATTAATCCGATAATAGTTGAAATTTCCATGATACACCTCGTCCGTGAGATTTAATCTGAATCCTTTCATTGAGACATCCGGCTCATTTATTTTATTTATCGACATGTGATTCGTTTTTATGAAGGTTTATTTTCGGTATAATAGAACTACGATATGGAAATGGAGTGAACATTCAAATGGGTGTAAAACATGGACGCGAGTATAATGATATTTTGCAAGATTTAATACAGGCTCTTGGAAAAATACCGGATCGGTATATCTTTTTCGAGATGGAGGAAGAAGACTGGGCGAGACTCGGAGAAAAAGATCGTTTGGAAGTAGATGAAGCACTTGCAGAGGATCTGTTCTACGCGTTGGGATCTGAGAAAATGATTAGCGTTGGCAGCGGGGTTGTTATTCATGATCAGGAACTCCATCGCTTAAATATTCTTATCGGGGATGATGAACTCGACTTTGTATCCCTCATCTAAAGGAATAGGTTACAACTGGATTTAACGTTCCTTCCGTGATAAGATGGAACACGAATAAAGCCGTTCGGGAAGCGAACGGCTTCCTATTTTCCAGTGATAGGCTTGTGCAGCAGGGCATACTATTTAAGTCACAAGCTAGAGTATCTACAAAGGCACCGGGCATGCTGATTTGGATACGTTTTTTGATTAGGGGAGGTTAGATTGAACGATGGTCTTTACGCAAGAGGAAGTAGAAGCTCATCTCGATAAACTCGAAGGTTGGGAGTACGAGGAAGGTCGGTGGATTGTTCGCAAATTTACATTCACCAACTTTATGAAAGGCATAGCTTTTGTGGATGAAGTAGGTTTAATCTCCGAAGCGTTTAATCATCACCCTTTCATTACGATTGACCATAAAGTAGTCACATTAAGACTTACTTCCTGGGACGTTGGTGGCATCACTGCTATTGATATTAAAGAGGCTCAGCAATATAACGAGGCATACAACAGAATGATGCAAGTGTAATGAAAACACGCCTTATCGTCTCCTAGAAGGGAGAGGATAAGGCGTGTTTTGTTGATTCACTTTTTCTCGGATAGCCAAAGAGCAAGGTTCGCAATTTCTTCGTCGGAAAGTTGTCCTTCAAAAGCAGGCATTTTGCCTCCGCCTTTACCCTTACTAATCGTCTTATAAAGCTGCTCAGCATTTAATTCAGCGCCAACCTTTTGCAAGGAAGGACCAACGCCTCCTTCAAGCTGATTTCCATGACAAGAGATACAGCTTCCTTTAGCTTTTTCCTCAGCACTTGCAGCATCCAGAGTTACCTCGGGCATAGTGGGTCCGGCTTCTTCTGCCATCTCTTGTTCTCTTCCTGGTACCGTAAACATTAACACGAGGGCAAAAGCGCAAGCGAAGAAAAACAAACCGCTCATGATCCATTTCTTCATTTGTAGTGTCCTCCTACTATGTACATTCCTTATTTCATTATAATGTAACCGGCTTCAGGTTCATAGTATTTTATGGTAAATATTTAAACAAAAGCGAGAATAAGTAAACTCAGCTAGATATGACATGTTTTTTGTAAATCATGCAGTGAAATAATTGAGTACCTTCAGGAGTCAGCCGCTCATATGTGTCATCAATAACAAACCCAGCTTTTTCGTACGCCCGAATGGCTCTCGTATTCCAGGTGAGCACTTCCAAGTCAATGACATGGCTTGGATTCCTTTTTTGAGCTTCATGTACAACAGAAGACACAAAGGCCTGACCGTACCCATTGCCACACAAAGAGGGACGCATACCAAAGCCAAGCCGAGTGACTCCTTCTATAGGAAACAGCTGAGCAAAACCACATAGTGCAGGCAACTCTTGTTCTCGTACTACAGATACATATTGCTGTGCTCTTAGCACGGGATCTCCAAACTCAATCTCTAAAGCTTTCATCTGATCCCAAGGCAGCCAGCCGTATATATTATAGGGAGGCTCGTACTCCCAGGTACTAATCTCCGCAGCTTGCTCTTCGGTCATGGGCATGACTCGGAAAACAGGGGATGTTTGTGTCATAGGATCGCTCCTTTAATCTAAAATTTATCTTTCCTACCACTCTACAGGTTAAGAGAGAGGCGAGGCAAGCAATATGGAATAGAGGATAAATAAAAAAACTCGAACCTGATTACTTTTTGTAAAAAAAGTAGTCAAGGCCGAGTTATTAGGGTAATGATTAGAAATATTAGTCTAGAGTAGCTGTTTCGAACTGTTCAGTACTCATAATTCGCTTTGCACCTACATAACGCTTTGCATAGTAGCTTTCGTCAAGCTTACTGATCGTCACGCCTTTAGAGGAAGAAGCATGTGCAAACTTACCATCCCCAACAAAAATACCTACATGGGATACCCCTTTACCGCTGGTATTAAAGAATACAAGATCACCCGTTCTAATATCAGAACGAGACACTTCTGTACCCATATTGAACTGTGAACCCGATTGTCTTGGTAGTTCAATTCCCAGCTTCTCGAATACGTACATCGTGAAACCAGAACAATCAAAACCACTAAGAGTAGTTCCGCCGTATTTATAGTCTGTTCCCTGAACGCTTTCAATAACCTTGTCCATTTTGGAGTCAGCAAATGCACTCCCTGTTCCAATGGATAATGCGATTGCTAGGCTTAGCGCTGCAGCAGTTAATGTCTTTTTCAAAAAATAAACTCCTTCCAATGCCTGCGAGGTTAGCTTAAGGATTCGGTAGAAGGTTCCCCTATGACCACTCTGTTGCGAGATCAATTCACCCGTAATATGGTTCCCCCGCTTCCCAGGTACCAGGAATTTGGCGTATCTGATGATATGTACCTGTGAAGACGTATGTACTATGTATTTCCGATTCATAAAAACAATGAAATGATTATGTAATAAAAGCTTGGTCAATTTAGTTACAATAGATTACAAAGTTGTCACAACATGTTCTGGGCTTATTGTAACAGAATATGTGTAAATTTGGCAATCGTTTTCAGGGAAAAAATACAAAATAAGCCTGACTCATACGATAATGAGCCAGGCTTATCTTTTGGTAAGAAGTAGTTCGTGCTAACTTTAGGAGTGATTAGAGCTGGTTTTTGAATTCCACAGACTAAAATGAGAACTGATTTTCCACACATTCATAATGGACCGAATGAGATGATAGGATTGCTGTAGAATCAGAGCTAGAAGTCCCGTCCAAATTAAGGAGACAGCTGTGAATGAACCAAATATGGCTAGCGTAATGAAGCCGAGCAAAAGGGAGACCAAAGTGACAGGAACGGCATAACGGATACAGATCCATATCGATACAGAGCCGCTGCGTTTTCCAATGAGGCCAATCTGGCAGTAAAGCAGCAGCTGCTTTACTATATAGCCGTAGATCATCCACAAGAGAAGGTAAGGAATGATTTTAGTAAGTACAGGCAGATTATAAATAGCTGTAATAAGATTCGGAAGAATAACTGGAACAATCCAGTAAGCAGGGATGAGTAATAGGATGATCTCTATAAAATAGAGAAGAGATGTTTTTCTCCAATGTTTCTTAATGCCTTGAAAGAAAGCCAGACCTTTTGCTGAATTCCCTTGTTCATGCAGACTGTGAAGTAAACCTGCTCGAATAAGCGGGGTCATCAGCATTCGAATGAGGAACATAAGGATTAGCAGCCAGGCGTACTGATGAACTAACGGGCTTACCGATAAACTAAGCTGACCCTCCATCCAAAACAGCACCTTACTAAGCTCGTGAGGCGGAGGATCGGGATAGCGCATCAACAGCGGCACCACAGCAGAAGAAACAATCTTATAAAGAAACATTCCCCAGACCAGCTGGTATATAAAAAGAAACAATACAACAAAATAATGCTCTCTCATAGATTTGAATCCTTCTGATATATATACTTTCATCGACTCCACCTCACCATGACAGACTTCCAAGCAGGGTTTCAATCAGTTTCGTAATACTGATGTTAAACCGAGTCTGTATTTCTTCTTCTACTTCAGCTCTCATATAATTATTAATATGTTTGTTTTCAATGGCGATCGAGTAGGAAGGGTCTACCATGACCCATTCTATAGGTTCTTTATACGTTAGATTGTAGATAACATTCGCATCTTTGCCGTCCCACTCTTTGCGAATCATATGACCGTCTTTAAAGGCAAACACTACTGGGATTCCGGTGTAGTCTCCAGCTCTCTTACTCAATTTTACAGTTGAGATGTAGTTTGGTTCCGTTTCTGTGCTTTGATCCTTCACCTGGACCGAGTCTACAGCAAAGTCAGCCATCATGTTGCTGTATACATACTGATCGAAGAAAGCAGCCCAAGATTTGCGGGTAACTTGTTCGAGTACGGTCTGAAAATCTTTCGTCGTTGGATGTTTAAAACGGTACTTGGCAGCATAGGCAGACATGACTTTGTCCATTTTTTTGATGCCGATTTGCTGCTCAATGGCTCGCAAGACGAGTTTGCCGCGGGTGTATACATTTTCTGCATAATGCTGCTGTGAATCATATTTCCATGCTTCCTGCGTGAGGGAGGCAGGAGAAGTAATATAACCAGACTGCAAAGGGATGTGGGATGAAAGCCCATATTCTTGTTCCATTAAGCGTTCCTCAGCATAGGAAGTAAAGGCCTCGTCAAGCCAAGCTTCTTCAAATTCATTACTTGCAATCATGCCATAGAAGTATTGATGTCCAATCTCATGAATGACAGTGCGCTCCAGCTCATAACCAGGCGATGTTTCATCTGCGCCGAAAGCGGTAACCAAGGTAGGATACTCCATCCCGCCGGCTCCATTTCCTGCTTTGGGAGGCACAACGATGGATAATGTGGAGTACGGGTATTTTCCGTACCATTTGCTAAAATTGGATAAAGCCGATTTTGCTGCATACAGGTAGCGGTCTTTAAGATCAGCATGAGCAGGGTCTAGAAAAAGCTTAATTCGGACTCCAGGTACATTCGGTGCAGAGAACGGTTCTTCTACAACGACAAAATCGGGGGAAGCGGCCCAAGCAAAGTCATGAACATCATCAGCATAGAACTGATAAATACGCTGATCGTCCTTTTTATAATAAGGTTTGGTTGGGAAACCCGTTGCTGCTACGGTATAATTAGCAGGTACCGCAATACGTACACTATAAATTCCAAAGTCTGAGTAAAATTCGGAATTACCGTGATATTGATGTAAATTCCAACCTTCGGTCTTTCGGTTGCGTGTTCCGACAGGTTCATAGACACTTAGTTTGGGAAACCATTGTCCTGCCATAACGAAGTTATCTGCTGTTCCCATCCTGGCAAAGATCCTGGGCATATCCACTTCAAAGGACATATGGAGGGTGATCGATTCTCCCCCTTTTACAGGCTTGGGCAAACGGACTTTGACCAGACTCTTATCGTGTATATTTCCGTCATCGGGCTGTACATATTGAATGCGATGAAGGAGAGAAAGACCGTCTGGTGTTTTTATTTCTGTAAGTTTCATGGAGCCGTAACCATCTTTCGGCATCGCATCTCCTCTGAGTTTGCCTCCCGATTCTTTCATAAAGGTTGTCTCATCTGAGGCAAACGCATTGGGATACAAATGAAAATAAAGCTCACTCACCGTTTTCTTACCTGGATGGGTCCACGTCAAGGTAGAAGTGCCTTTAAGGACATGGTCTTCTGTTAATTGAACATCAATGTGATATTCAACTACACGGTCACTAAGCACCTCGGCAAGCGGTGTCTGTACAATTCCCTCTGTGGGCGCAGGCACTTGGGCATTTACATTGCCCGGTATCGGCGCAAGGGCAGATTGCGTAGATGGGGCTTGGCTTAAACTGAGCAGCAGTGTGCCGCCGAGAACACAAATAGCAAGAACAGAGGATAGAATTATTTTCGCGCGAACTGGGGTCATACGTTAAATACCTCCCACTTGACAAGCATCTAAGGCATGTATATGTTTGCAAGCGGAGAAATATTAGTTAAAATATTGGTATCAACTTTTGGAGGCCATAAAAATGGAACAAAACGGTCAAATTGGCAAGAAGCAGATTGCCTTAAATATTGTGAACAGCAAGAGTAAGCATAAAGGTTTTGGTTCAGGTTCGATTGATTTGAACAACGTTTCTCCTGTTATCATTGATGGAGGCGTTGCTACCATTGATATTGGTGCGATGCATGCAAAGAGTAAGGTAGAACGCGGTATTAAATTTTCTACGGAAAAAGCAGATGTACCGAATGGCCGGCAAGTATGGTTAGTATGGGTAGCAGTAGATCGTACGGCAGAAGGCCAGTTTTACGCAGGAGCGACCGCATGTGAGATGTTGATCGATACAGAAGCAAAACGCGGCTGGAAGATTCTCGCTGACCATGTAAATAAAATGGATTATGCAATGAAGCGCCGTGTCATGTTAGATGAGCTGGGAGATGAAGATAAGGCAGCATTAAAGCATCTGCTTATTTCTCATAATGAAGACTGGTGGAATGCAGCTCCAGATGAACTCAAACAGGCACTAGAGACGAACTAAACAGCAAAAAGAAGAGGGTTTCGGCATTAGCCGAAACCCTCTTTGTATTGTAAGAACGTACAGTTGATTGACCCTTAATTCGTCCACCAACGTTTAAAGTGATTCCACCAAGAATCATCTCGGTCATTTTGAATGTCATCTTCTCCGTTTGAGCCCGGTTTTGCTTCATGTTCATCACAGTATTCCGTAGGTTCTGTACCGCGGACAAACACTTCAAGTCTACGGCTTTCACAGTTCTCCCCGGCAAGTTTTCCGGTAGAAGGATCGATATAGACACTAACCACTTCTTCAGGAACAGGGAATATTTTCGGCGGAACATTTTCGAGCGCTTTTTCCATATATTCTGCAAAAATAGGAGCGGCTCTTCGGCTTTCAGAAGTAGTAATCTCCTGATTATTATCATATCCTACCCATACTGCTGTCGATAATTCAGGTGTGTAACCTACAAGCCAAGCATCTGAACTTGTGGTGCCTGTTTTCCCGGCAACCGGTCTCTTGATCTTATCGGCTACCCGGTGAGCGGTTCCCCCTGTATCAAAGACACTTTCGAGCAGACTTGTTACTACATAAGCAGAAGCGGTATCTACTACTTGTTCGGGGGTCTGTTCCGGCACTTTGTAGACAATTCGGTCTGCTGCATCCGTAATTTTCAGCACAGCTATAGGGGCATTACGAAGTCCCTCATTAGCGAGAACTGAATAAGCCGACGCCATCTCAAAAGGACTGACAGGCGATGTACCCAGCGCGAGTGATGGTACGGGATTAAGGGAACTCGTAATCCCGAGTTTTTTGGCCATTTCAATAACTGGGTCCGTTCCAATTTGCATTAGAGTACTCACCGCATAAATATTATCAGAGACCGCAATCGCTTTTCTCATATCAATGGGTCCAAGATATTTATCACCAAAGTTTTTTGGTTCATACGTTTTACGATCATTATCGTACTTGAACACAGTCGGTTTACTATCAAATTGCGAGATAGCGGTCATCTGCTTTGATGAAATGGCAGCCAAGTACATAATCGGTTTAAAAGAGGATGCAGGCTGCCTATTATCCGCCAGTGCATGGTTGTACTGACTGGAGTTATAGTCTGTTCCTCCGACCATGGCCTTTACATATCCATTTCTCGGATCAATGGATACTAAACCTACTTCAAGATCACTTTCTTTATCCATTCCGTTAGCGATCGCATCTTCAGCAGCTTCTTGCATCTGCATATCCAGGGTGGTGTAAATGTTAAGACCGCCATGTTCTAATTTAGCTGAATCGATCCCCAGATCATTAACCACTACGTTTCTTATATAGTCTCGGAAATAGGAGGCTTTTTCATTTGTCTTTGGCTGACTTTTTGGCTTGATATCAAGCAATTCATTATAAGCCTCATCAGCTTCCTCTTGCGTAATAGCTCCGGTAGTGACCATTGAATTCAGTACAACCTTTTGACGATCTTTCGCCTTCTTCATATTGTTGTAAGGAGAATAATAGGTCGGTCCTTTTGGAATGCCGGCAAGCATGGCACTTTCCGCTAAATTTAAATCGGCTGCAGACTTGCCAAAATACATTTGCGCTGCAGATTCAATACCATAAGCACCATGGCCGTAATAAATTTCGTTAAGATACATTTGTAAAATTTCATCTTTGGTGTACTTCATTTCAAGTTGTGCCGTGTATATAGCCTCTTTAATTTTACGAGACCACGTTTTCTCATGAGACAGATACAAGTTTCTTGCCAGCTGCTGTGTGATCGTACTAGCCCCTTGCGACATGTTCATCTCTTTTATATTAACGAGAATGGCACGAGCCACTCCTTTCCAGTCAAACCCAAAATGAGAATAGAACTTCCGATCTTCTACCGAGATGGTAGCCTGGGTAAGCGCAGGTGCAACTTGGTCTAACTTGACGGGAATGGAATCCTTCCCTTCGGGAGAGAATGTGGCGATAACTTCACCATCTATATCAAAAAGTCTGGAGTTATGGTCATTATCTGCAAGAGGAAGACTAGTCGCATATAGATAGACAAGAAGTATAACAGCAAATATCAGACCCAGTACGGTTAGTCCTGCTAACCACTTCAGAATCTTTTTGGTGCGAGAATATTGCGTTTTTGACTGATCTGTAGATTCTGGCATCACATAGGTCTCCTTTCAAAAAAACTGCCTTATATTCCATTATGGGAATACAATTCATCCATTATTCACGATTTATACAGATTCTTTACACCGGTATTTAGGGTAAAGGTTAACATAAAGTCTAGTTCATGCTAACTCTGCTCTACGACTTTTGGATTCTTTATCTTACATAGGGGGTGTACTTGTGTACTTGATTCATGCGGCCATACTGCTCCCCATTCTAGCAGGAGTTGGGATAGCCTTTATGAAACGTTTGTCTCGCAGCTTCCACCTGGGCTGGGCAGTTCTAACCATCCCGCTTGTCCTACTGATTTACTTTCTGAGCTTGATTCCACAAATAAGTAACCGGAATTTGATTAGTGAATCGCTAGATTGGATGCCATCCCTTGGGATTAATTTCACCATTTTATTGGATGGGTTAAGCCTGCTGTTAGCACTGCTTATTACGGGTATTGGCTCATTGGTTGTACTGTATTCCATTTATTATATGAAGCAGGATGAGGCTTTGCATCGTTTCTATCTATATCTGCTCCTTTTTATGGGAGCCATGCTTGGTGTCGTTCTTTCAGATAATATGATGGTTTTGTATGGGTTCTGGGAACTAACCAGTATTGCTTCTTTTTTACTTATCGCTTTTCATCACAAGAAAGAGGCATCAATTCGCGGCGCGAGTAAGTCATTCCTGATTACTGTTTTTGGTGGATTCGCCATGTTAACTGGGTTTATCTTACTGTATCTAATCAGCGGATCTTACAGTATTCGGGAGACGATCGAATCTGTATCTAATATTGCAGAGCATCATCTATTTGTTCCTGCTCTTATTTTAATCCTAATCGGAGCTTTCACCAAATCAGCGCAGTTTCCGTTCCATGTTTGGCTGCCTGATGCAATGGAGGCCCCAACACCCGTTAGTGCATACTTGCACTCGGCAACCATGGTCAAAGCAGGAATTTATATCGTTGCCAGGTTTACACCTGTTTTTGGCGGAGAAGCCACTTGGTTTTGGATTATTTCTTTAGTGGGGACGATATCAATGGTTTATGGTGCACTGATTGCCATAAAGAAAACAGATTTAAAGGCAATCTTGGCATATTCCACGGTATCGCAGCTGGGGCTAATTATGTCTTTGTTTGGACTAGGATCAGCCGCACTCTACTTTGGTTATGGCGCAGAGTCCATGCTTTATACCACGGCTACAATGGCAGGATTACTTCATTTGTTCAATCATGCGCTGTTTAAAGGTTCTCTATTTATGATGGCAGGGATTGTAGATCATGAGACCGGTACACGTGATATCCGGAAACTTGGCGGGTTAATTACCGTTATGCCGTTTACGTTTACTGTTGCGCTGATCGGCACCTTTTCTATGGCCGGCCTGCCGCCATTTAATGGATTTGTCAGTAAGGAGATGTTCTTCAAAGCTACACTTGAAGCAGCAGACTTTTCTATATTTAGCCTTGGCACATGGGGGATTATTTTTCCTGTACTTGCCTGGATCGGTAGTGTAATGACGTTTATCTACTCGCTCGTTATTGTGTTTCGCACCTTCCTTGGTAAGAACAAAACAGATATTCCACTCCAAAAGCTGCATGAAGCTCCAATTGGAATGTTGATTCCTCCCCTTATTCTTGTATCTATGGTCTTAATCACCGGTATTTATCCCGATATTTTATCCTCGTCGATTATAGAACCGGCAATGGCTTCCGTATTATCTCCACTCCTCGCTGAAGGAGAACGGTTTGATGTCCATTTGTATCTCTGGCATGGTGTTACTCCAGAATTATGGATGACGGCAGGAGTCATTGTACTGGGTGTTATCTCATATAAATTGCTGCCTCGCTGGAAAACGGTTTATGAAGATTACATCCCTGTGTATACCGTTAATAAGTTTTATAATGCTGTATTTCGTGCATTGCATCGATTTTCTAAACGTTGGACACAAACTTATATGAATGGTTCGGTTCGGAACTATCTCATCTATATCTTTGTGTTTATGATTGTGTTGATCAGCTACGGTTTCTATCATGCAACGAATATTGAATGGAATTTCAGCGGATATAATTCCTTTAAGTTGTATGAGACCATTTTACTTGTTGGTCTTGTCGTTACAGCAATCTGTATACCCTTTGCTAAACATCGTTTATCAGCTGTCATTTTAACAGGAGCAGTTGGTTATCTAGTTAGTTTGTTCTTTGTGTTATTCCGTGCACCGGATCTCGCACTAACACAGATGGTTGTAGAGACGGTATCCGTAGCACTTTTCCTGCTGTGCTTCTACCATCTGCCTGAACTTACGCCGAAATCTAGCAAGAAGTATAAATCTGTAAATCTTATCATCTCCGTAGGTGTAGGTATTATTGTGATGCTGATTGCTCTCGCTGCTAGCGGAACCATACAACTTGATACCATATCTGAGTTCTACACGGCGGAAAGTTATAACCTAGCAGGCGGAAAAAATATTGTAAATGTACTGCTCGTTGATTTTAGAGGTTTTGATACATTACTTGAAATTATGGTCTTGGGGGTAGCAGCACTTGCTATTTATTCTATGATTAATCTCAATTTGAATGGTAAAGACTTGGGGTCTTCTCATCATACACTCGCAAGAGAGAAGCAAGAATCAACGGAAAAAGAGAGAAGTAACTCAAATCCGGAGAGCTGGAACAGTGTTTCACTTCGCAGTAATGATGTGTTCCTGCAGATGAGCACGAAAATTATCGTGTTTATCATCCTTATCTTTGCACTCTATCTATTCTTTGCAGGACATCATCAGCCAGGCGGGGGCTTTATTAGTGGACTGGTTACCGCATCTGCTCTTGTTCTTTTAGCCATTGCGTTTAATACAGATACCCTTCGCCGAATTCTACCCGTAGATTATCGTACAGTTATTGCCTGCGGTCTCTTAATCTCATTGGCAACAGCGGCTGGTTCCTTTGTCTTTGACTTACCATTCATGAGTCAGGCATTTGGATATTTCGATATTCCTTTGCTGGGAGAAGTGGAATTAACGACAGCTACCCTGTTTGAGACTGGAGTATTTATGGCTGTCTTGGGTGTTACGATGACGATCATCTTACAGATCGGGGAGGACCGTTAGTTATGGAAATTATTATGAGTGTTACCGTAGGTATTCTATTTGCTATAGGAGTGTATTTAATTCTTTCAAGGAGTTTGCTTCGTCTTGTACTAGGTCTTTCCTTGTTAACCCATGGCGTACATTTACTCCTGATGACCATGGCCCGTCTAAAAACGGGAGCACCTCCCCTATTAGGAGAGAAGGCTGAGAATTACGTAGATCCGCTGCCACAGGCGTTAATTCTAACCTCCATAGTTATTAACTTTGGACTTTTGGCATTCTTTTTCGTCCTTGCATATCGGTCCTATTTGAAGTTAAAAACAGACGATATGGAAGAAGTAAGGGGGCCGAAATATGAATAATGTGGTTGTTCTTCCCATCTTCTTGCCAGTACTAACCGGAATTTTGCTCGTTTTCTTTATGAAATCTGTCCGGATGCAGCGTCTGATTAGTGGAATTGGTTCAATAGCTACGCTCCTCGTTACGGCTTTCTTATTTTATACGGTGTCCACATCAGGGCTTCAGCTTCTTAATATGGGGGGGTGGGCAGCCCCCTACGGCATTGTATTTGTTGCAGATACACTTGCTTCATTATTAGTATTGGTGTCTTCCATAATTTCAGTCGCCTGTACTTTTTATGCTTTTCAAAGCATTACAGAAGAGCGGGAGAAACATCATTTCTATGTATTTTTTCAATTCTTAATGGCGGGTGTAAATGGATCTTTTCTAACAGGTGATCTATTTAATTTGTTTGTTTGCTTTGAGCTGATGCTGATTTCCTCTTATGCGCTTTTGGTACTGGGCAATACAGAACGTCAGCTTAGAGAATCACTGAAATATGTACTTATTAATATGGTTTCGTCATCTTTACTAGTAGTTGCTATTGGGTATTTGTATTCTGTGACAGGAACCATTAATATGGCCCATCTGTCTGTACGGGTGGCTGAAGTAGGTCAAGATGGGATTTTAGGGGTCATTGCTTTATTGTTTTTGCTTATCTTCAGCATTAAAGCAGGTCTGTTTCTCTTTTTCTGGTTATCTGGATCTTACGCAGCTCCGCCGGCTCTTGTCACTGCCTTATTTGCTGGTCTGCTGACCAAAGTAGGGTTATATGCCATCGTAAGGGTATTTACGCTAATCTTTTATCATGATCTGCAATTTACAAATGCTATTATTGGCTGGATGGCAGGAGCGACAATGTTGCTTGGCGTTATTGGAGCGATTGCTTATAAGGACGTGAACAAAATACTTGTCTACAATGTCGTAGCGGGTGTAGGGTTTGTTGCTTTTGGTATGGCAGCTGGCAATAAGCTGGCACTTGAGGGTCTCATGTTTTATCTCATACATGACATGATTATCAAATCACTGCTCTTTTTGCTCGGAGGAGCACTCATTGCTGCTGCGGGTACATCTAATTTGAACAATATGGGCGGGATGATTAAGAAATACCCTTTACTCGGCTGGATGTTCTTTGTTACTGCACTTGCTCTTGCCGGAGTACCGCCGCTTAGTGGATTTCCAGGTAAACTGATGTTGTTCGAAGGCGGACTTGATGCAGGCCTCTATGGGCTTACAGCCATTGCTGTTATTGCAAGTTTTATTATGCTGTACTCTGTGCTGCGGGTGTTCATTTATGCATTTTGGGGCAGGGATAAAACGATGCATGGAGGGACAACACAGATTTCAGTCAACCAGCTGCTTGTTCCGTCAGGGTTCCTGTTTATTCTGATTATTGGAATAGGAATATTTGCTGAAGTTCTTTATCCTGCACTCTCCACAGCAGCACACGTACTCATAGACCCTAATCTTTATATTGATAACGTTATGAAGGAGTGGTGATCGATGGCACGACAAATCGTACTAAATTTGATCATCGCCTTCTTATGGATGCTATTAAATCAATCCTGGAATGGAGCCGGTTTCGTAACGGGATATGTATTAGGTCTATTGATTATCGGCGTATTCCGGCGCTTTTTTCCCACTCCGTTTTATATTATCCGTATTTGGGCTGTGATCAAGCTGCTGAAATTGCTTCTTGTCGAACTGTTCCGCTCTTCATTTCAGGTGATTGGCGCCATACTGAAGCCAAAGCTGGATATTACGCCAGGTACGTTTAAGTATCGGACGGAGCTGACTTCGGATTTTGAAATCATGCTTTTATTTCTATTTATCTCCTTAACACCGGGAACACTTGCGCTGGAAATTTCGAAAAACAAACGCACCTTATATATCCATGCTTTTAATATGTCTGAAGAAGAGGAAATGGTTTCAAGCATCCGGGATTCCTTTGAAAAAGCCATAATGGAGGTGACGAGATAATGCTGCAAGTCATTCTAAATATATCTTTGCTTCTATTAGGTATCTCTATAATCGGCTGTCTATATCGGATATTAAAAGGTCCTTCAATGGCAGATCGAATTACTGCACTCGACACGATAGGAATTCAGCTCATAGGAAGTGTGGCGATTCTCTCCATGCTGCTTCATACACAGGCTTACGTAGATATTATTTTGCTTATAGGCATCTTGGCTTTTATTAGTACAGTCGCCTTTGCAAGATTTATCGAGAGGGGGGTCGTACTCGAAAATGATGACGATCTTTAGTATACTCATCGGGCTCTTAGTTCTGTTTGGCTCCATCATCAGTGTGCTGAGCGCCTTTGGACTCATCCGACTTCCAGATGTTTATCTCCGTGCTCATGCTGCAACAAAGAGTACGACACTTGGGGTTTTGTGCATCCTTTTTGGCAGTTTCTTGTTTTTCATTGTATATGACGGGTATATAAGTGCAAGGCTCCTTCTAGGTATTCTCTTTGTGTTTATGACAGCTCCTGTTGCCGGTCATCTTAATGCTCGGGCAGCCTATCGTACAGACGTCCCGCTGTGGAAAGGGACTGTTCAAGATGCACTAGCTCCTGTTCTTCGAGGGAAGAAGCGCATTCTAGCAGAGGAAGAAGAAGTATCAGTGGATGAAAAAGACGAATAAAAAGGCGAATAAAAAGACGCAGAGTGATGTTCTTCACAATTTCTTTACAGTTATTTCTGGTTTAACGTATAATGCAAAAGTGCGTTTATAAGCATTTACGTTTAGTACAATATTTAGAAGTGAAACGGAATTCATACTGGTGCGAGCCAGGAACGTCTTTTCCATATCGCTTCGTAAACGCTGTTTACGATGGAGAACTCCAGCTGAGCTGGCCTAAATTACAGGGAACCCTTGCTATATAGGGCCATTTTACGGCGATCATATGACGGCTGAACACTTATTCTAATCGAGAGAAGGTAGTTAACGATGGAATTGTGGTTTACGGAGAAACAAACTGAAGATTTTGGTATTACCATGAAGATTAAAGAGACTTACGTAAGTGAGAAGACAGATTTTCAGGATTTGGCTATGGTAAAAACCGAAGAGTTCGGCAACATGCTTTTGCTTGACGGTATGGTAATGACAACAGAAAAAGACGAATTCGTATATCATGAAATGGTTGCGCATCCGGTTCTATATACACATCCAAACCCAGAACAGGTTCTTGTTGTTGGCGGCGGAGACGGCGGAGTGATTCGCGAAGTACTAAAACACCCGCAGGTGAAAAAGGCAGTTTTGGTTGATATCGATGGAAAAGTGATTGAATATTCCAAAAAATATTTACCAAGCATTGCGGGCGGGCTAGAGGATCCTCGTGTTGAAGTGCTTGTAAACGATGGTTTCATGCACATTCATGATCATAAGAATACTTATGACGTTATTATGGTAGATTCCACTGAACCAGTGGGTCCTGCAGCAAATCTCTTTACACGTGGGTTCTATCAAGGAATTTATGAAGCTTTAAAAGAGGATGGAATTTTTGTTGCTCAAACGGACAATCCTTGGTTTAAGGCAGATTTAATTCAAAGTGTAAACAAAGATGTGAAGGAAGTATTCCCGATTGTTCGAGTATACACTGCGAATATTCCAACCTATCCAAGTGGACTATGGACGTTTACTATGGGAAGCAAGAAATATGATCCGCTTGAAGTGGATGAGAGTGCAATTCCTGAAATAGATACAAAATACTATACACCACGTCTTCACAAAGCAGCATTCGTGTTGCCTAAATTTGTAGAAGATTTGATTAAATAGAGGAGGTCTTTTACAGATGAAGCTTGATCAAGCCTATTCAGGCAACGTGTTTATTTGCAGTTCCGAAGATTATGAGGGAGCTAAAGCTGTAATTTATGGCATGCCTATGGATTACACGGTAAGTTTCCGCCCAGGTTCTCGTTTTGGCCCGGCACATATTCGTCAGGCTTCGGTTGGGCTGGAGGAGTATAGTCCTTATCTCGATAAAAGCATTGTAGATATGAATTATTATGATGCAGGAGATTTACTACTTCCTTTTGGTAATGCAAGCCGCAGTCTCGATGTGATTCGTGAATATGTGGAAGGTTTGCTTGCGGATGATAAAATTCCAGTTGGCCTAGGCGGAGAACATCTTGTGACTTGGCCGGTCATTGAAGCAACATATAAAAAATATCCTGATCTAGCGATCATTCATATTGATGCTCATGCTGATCTTCGTGATCAGTATGAAGGGGAGCCGCTCTCTCACTCTACTCCAATTCGTAAAGCTGCTGAGCTTATGGGTGGAAAGAATATCTATCAATTTGGTATCCGCTCTGGTTCAAGAGAAGAGTTCCAGTATGCACGTGAGCATATTAACTTCCATCCGTTTGATGTGGCCGAGCCGCTTAAGAAAGAACTTCCTACTATGGGTAATCGACCTGTCTATGTCACCATTGATATTGATGTGCTTGATCCTTCTGCAGCACCGGGAACGGGTACAGCGGAAGCAGGCGGAATTACTTCTAAAGAACTGTTGGAAGCTATTCATGCGATTGCTGGCTCAAATGTAAATGTGGTAGGTTTTGACGTGGTAGAAGTCGCTCCAATCTATGATCCTACACAGCAGACTCCGATTGTGGCAGCGAAGCTCCTTCGTGAGATGTTGCTTGGATTTGTGAAGTAAACTTTCTGCTTTCAAATCTTAATTAATTACGAAGATCAGAGATCTCCGTAAAGAATACACCCTTTAAACCTTCTGATTTTTGATTAGTCAGGGATTTAAGGGGTGTTTTTATGCGTGCCGGGTACAAATTTCTTGTTTCTACCGAAAATCAGGTTCTTTTTGTAGCTACAGGCAGGATTTAAATTTGAACAATATCGGTAAACTATATAGAATATATAAAAGATGAATGAAGAAAGTACGCCTATGAATAGATGGGAGAAGAAAAAGATGTCAGTATGGAGTCCTGTCAAACTCCAAATTCACAGTGTCTTTGATGGTGAGAAAGTAAATCAGCAGGTTGTGGGTGAAGCTTTACGGAAAGGCAATGCCTTATATATACGGTATGTGGAAGAAGAACAGCTGCCTGGAAGTAAACCTATTCGTAACACGGTGAAGATAACAGATCATAGTGTAAAGCTGATTCGGCACGGCGGTGTAGAATCAGAGCAAACATTTGAACAGGGGAAAAGGCTGCCCGGTTTTTATCGTTCACCTTTTAGTTCCTTTGCTTTATCTACCGATACGAAAGAGCTGTCCTTATCCTTGTCGAATTTATCGGGGAAGATTTCGTTCAGCTATGATTTATATGTATTTGAGGAACAATCAGGACAATTGTCTATTAGTATAGAATTTCAGGAGGATCAATAAAATCATGACACGCAATCCACTCGATCTAATTAATGAGCAGGTAACTAAAGGAATTGAAGAAGCCATAATTTCTGCAGGGCTGGTTACCTCAGAAGAAATGCCGAATATTGTACTCGAAGTACCAAAAGATAAGAACCATGGAGATCTCGCAACAAATGCAGCGATGCAGCTCACTCGTATTGCTAAGAAAAACCCTCGTATGATCGCTGAACAAATCATTGAACATCTGAATCTTTCTGATGCAGGGATTGAATCAGCAGAAATCGCGGGACCCGGATTCATTAACTTTCGTTTAACGAAAAGTTACTTGTATCCTATCGTTGAACTTGTTCAAGAACAAGGCGACGACTATGGCCGGGTAAATCTGGGCGAAGGACGTAAAGTGCAAGTTGAGTTTGTTAGTGCGAATCCAACAGGAAGCCTTCACTTAGGCCATGCTCGCGGTGCAGCGGTAGGGGATGCGCTTTGTAATATGCTAGACTTTGCAGGTTATGAAGTGACTCGTGAATACTATATTAATGATGCCGGTAACCAAGTATTTAACCTAAGCAAGTCTATTGAAGCCCGGTATCTTCAAGAGCTCGGTCAAGAAGTTGAGATGCCAGAAGACGGATACCATGGCGCTGATATTCGCGGTTTTGCTAAAGAGTTAATTGCGGAGAAAGGTTCTTCTCTCCTTGAAATGAGCCCAAGCGATCGTGCAGCATTTTTCAGAGACTATGGTCTAGAAAAAGAACTGGATAAAATCAAACGTGATCTAGGCCGATTCCGGGTATCCTTCGATAATTGGTTCAGTGAGACTTCACTTTATGATAACGGTGCAGTACTTAATGCGCTCGATGAACTGCGCGAAAGAAATGAAATTTTTGAAGAAGAAGGAGCAACTTGGCTCGAAACTACGAAATATGGCGATGATAAAAACCGGGTGCTTATTAAGAATGATGGTACCTATACTTATCTGACTCCAGACATTGCTTACCACCGTGATAAATATGCTCGCGGATATGATACCATGATTAATATTTGGGGTGCCGATCACCATGGTTATATCCCAAGAATGAAAGCGGCAATGGAAGCACTCGGTAATGATCCGGATAAATTGATCGTATTGATTGCTCAAATGGTCAGCTTGTTCCAAGATGGCGAGAAAGTGAAAATGTCTAAGCGTACAGGTAAAGCAGTAACGATGGAAGATCTGATGGATGAAGTAGGAGTAGATGCAATTCGCTACTTCTTTACAATGCGCAGCATGGATTCTCATCTTGATTTTGATATGGATTTGGCCATTTCCACTTCCAATGAGAACCCGGTATTTTATGTTCAATATGCACATGCTCGTGTATGCAGCGTATATCGTCAGGCAGAAGAGCAAGGAATAACGGTTTATCCCGTGCGTGATGTTGATCTATCCAAGCTGACCTCCGAACATGAATACAACTTGCTTCGCAAGCTTGGTGAGTTCCCTGAAGAAATTGCAACTGCAGCAAAAGGACATGCGCCGCACCGTATCGTTCGTTATGTATATGAACTGGCCTCTATGTTCCACAGTTATTACAAAGCTGAACGAGTAATTACAGATGATGCTGAACAAACACAAGCTCGTCTTGCTCTGCTCGGTGCAGTACGGATCGTAATTAAGAATGCATTGAAGCTAGTAGGCGTAAGCGCTCCGGAAAAAATGTAACAACGTTTATGTACCTCTGCTGAAAATAGATAAAACCCTCCTTTGAACAGGAGGGTTTTTTGTTGTTTTAAGTTCCTATGAAATGATCATTAGCTCGTTGCCATTAAACTGTTTTATGAAATTTATAATTTCATACCTTCCCGAAGAAGGCGCAGTGCATGTAATTCTCCGCCTTGTTCAGCCCCTCTTGTGGCCTTACGGGAACGCAAAGGGGTTGCCGTTTTCCTAATTAGGTTCTTAATTTCATCAGGAGATAACCCGGGTTTCTCTGCCATAAGTAAGGCGATTGCCCCGCTCACATGCGAAGTAGCCATCGATGTTCCGCTCATTTCATGATATCTTCCCTGTACCCAGCAGGAGTTTATATTTTTCCCTGGTGCATAGATATCTACATGCGGACCTCGGTTGCTAAAATCAGCGATTTGCCGATTCTCATCTGATGCCCCTACTGAAATGGTTTGAGCATATCTTGCTGGATAATCAATGCTTCTTCGTTTGCCATCATTTCCTGAAGATGCAACGATAACAATACCTTGTTTGGTAGCTCTGTTAACGACATCTAGGAGCGCTTTGCTCTTCGTTCTCATACCAAAGCTCATATTAATGATATCTACTCGGTTCCGGACGCACCAATCAATCCCTAGAATGATATCTGATACATAGGCAGAGCCTTGATTGTCAAAAGCCTTAACCGGATAAATAACGGATCTCGGCGCCACACCTATAATTCCTTCCATGCTGTTCGCTGCTGCGATCGTTCCTGCAATATGAGTGCCATGACCGTTATCATCAAGCGGGAGCATATTCCGATTCAGCAAGTTAATTCCTCTAGCTAATGAATGTCTAAGATCAGGATGCTGATAATCAGCTCCAGTATCAATAACGGCAATTTTAATTTTGTGTCCCGTTGACGTAGACCATGCCTTAGGAGCTCGGATTTGTTTTACTCCCCAAGGGACACCGAGACTGCTTTCTGGTTTTGGAATTCGAGCAGAAGCGGAGTGGACCTTGATTTTAGTGTCCTGTTCAATAATAACTTCGTTGTGAGAGTGAATGAGTCTTGCGGAGGAGGGGAGAGGGACAATGAGCGCTTTTATTAAATGCGAGGCACGTATATACTGGAGCTTGCTGAGGGAAGATTTCATTTTGCGTAACTGATCTAGGCAGTCCCAGTATTGGTGTGGTTTCATAAAGCGGATAATTTGATGTCTTCCGGCTGGGCGGGAGGTGTGCTCAATTTCATTATGGATCATTTTTAAAAATGTGGAATAGTCCATTTTGGGAAGTCCCCCTCTGGATGCCATGCTTGAGGTATACTATGAGGAAGACATCTGAACTGCATGGGAAACTTGCCTGTTTTTTTTAATAAATAGGCCCTTTGGTTCGTGTCAAAACGGAAGTATACTCATACTATACATGGAGAGCTTTATAGCTCTTGCGGGGACCCGTAGAAGAGTATTTCTTCAGGGCGGATACAGTCAGAAGGCGGGGGAGGGACCTCCGTCTTTTTTAACTTAAGATTCGCTTTCAAAGAAGCGAAATTATTTTTGCAAGATATCTCCTTACATAAAACTTGCATTTTAGTGCTAAATAGGTTTTACTTATGTTTGTTAATGGATATGTTAGATATAGATCCAAGTTAGTGAAACGAAAAAAGTCAGTGAATTATGTGTGAGAGGAAGTGTCCGCAAGTGAGTACCTCACTCAAATTAAAATTAGATCCAGAGCAAATTCGTGAGATGCCGTTAGTTGACTTGGCATTTATGGTACTGAAAGCAGTCAATACACCGATGTACTACCGTGATCTTATGCAAGAGGTAGCTAAACAACGTGGTTTGAATGATGCAGAATCTAATGATGTCATCGCTCAGCTATATACCGAAATCAATATTGATGGTCGTTTTGCCTATGTAGGCACTAATCTTTGGGGTTTGAAGCGTTGGTACCCAATAGATAAGTCCGAGGACGGTGTGACAGGTACGAAACGTCCAAGAATCATCAATGACGACGATGATGATGATGAGGAATATGTTGAAGAAGAAGATACACTAGACACATTTGCAAGTGAAAAAGAAGATTTCGACAGTCCAGATGAAGACGAAGACGAAGATGAAGATCTCTTTGATGACGACTCTGATGAGGAAGAAGAAATTATCGGTGATGAAGAGCTTGATGAAGAGGACGACCTGGAAGAAGACGATGATGACTCTTCAGAAGATGAAGACGATTTAAATTAGTCCCAAACCTAGTCTTATAAAGTCTGTGAACATCCTTGACAAAAGATCATGCAAACGAGTAAACTATTGCATGGGCTTATGATTGAACGACAATAATTACACTTGTTTTTATATAAAAAAGTGCCCCGTTTTTTCGGGTGTGCTTTTTTGTTTTTTATAGGGGAAGTTGATAGGTAAGAAAATGGACCGCCTTGAACGTGTGAGGCGGGATGTTTTTTTGCAAGCAATTTTTGCATGTTCCCTTTTTTACGATGATAACCTGAAAAATGGGTTAGGATAACATCATAATGTCGCCTGATTTTAACGGACTTTTAATAGGAGGGTATTAGTAGTGACAACAAAGTATATTTTCGTGACGGGCGGGGTTGTTTCTTCCCTGGGTAAAGGGATTACGGCTGCATCTCTTGGGAGATTGCTCAAGAACAGAGGTCTTAAAGTAACCATTCAAAAATTTGATCCATACATCAACGTGGACCCAGGAACAATGAGTCCTTATCAGCATGGTGAAGTGTTTGTTACAGATGATGGTGCGGAGACAGACCTTGACCTTGGACACTATGAGCGTTTTATTGATATTAATCTGTCCAAGAACAGCAATGTGACGACAGGTAAGGTATACTCGTCTGTTATTAGTAAAGAACGCCGCGGAGAATATCTGGGTGGTACGGTACAAGTTATTCCTCATATTACGAACGAAATTAAGGAACGTGTTTTACGTGCAGGTCGTGAAGCGGGATCGGATGTTGTTATTACTGAAATTGGCGGAACTGTAGGCGATATCGAGAGTCTGCCGTATCTCGAAGCCATTCGTCAACTTAAAGGTGATGTAGGCCGCGACAATGTAATGTATATTCATGTTACGTTAATTCCTTATATTAAAGCAGCTGGCGAAATCAAAACAAAACCGACACAGCACAGTGTAAAAGAACTGCGCAGCATCGGTATTCAGCCTAATGTTATCGTCTGCCGTACGGAGCAAGAACTATCTGCAGATGTAAAGGCTAAGCTGGCTCTTTTCTGTGATATTGATCCTCACGCTGTGGTGGAATGCCGCGATGCAAGCACTCTATATGATGTTCCTTTGATTTTACGTGAAGAGGGTCTTGATGAGATCGTAGTAAACCATTTGAAGCTGACGACTCCGTTGCCAGACATGAGCGAGTGGGAAAATCTCGTTAGCCAAATTAAAAAGTTGGAAAGAACTGTAGAGATTGCGATTGTTGGTAAGTATGTTGCCCTTCATGATGCCTATCTCAGTGTTGTTGAGTCTCTTTCCCACGCAGGATTTGCTGCAAATTCAGATGTGAAACTTCGCTGGGTTAATGCAGAAGAAATTACAGATGAGAACGTAGATGAGCTTCTACACGGCATCGGCGGTATCTTGGTACCAGGCGGTTTTGGTGATCGCGGTATCGAGGGTAAAGTATCTGCCATCCGTTATGCTCGCGAGAATAAAATTCCATTCTTCGGTATTTGCCTTGGAATGCAAGTGTCTGTAATTGAATATTCACGTTCCGTAGTGGGACTTACCGATGCAAACAGCTCTGAAATTAACCCTTCTACAGAGTTCCCTGTAATCGATCTTCTTCCTGAACAGAAGGATATTGAAGATATGGGTGGTACGATGCGACTTGGACTATACCCTTGTAAGTTGCAAGAAGGTTCTCTTGCAGCAGCATGTTACCAAGATGAACTGGTATACGAAAGACATCGTCACCGGTACGAGTTCAACAATCAATATCGTGAAATGATTGAGAATGCGGGTCTTGTTATTTCTGGTACTTCGCCAGATGGCCGTCTCGTAGAAATTGTGGAACTGCCAGAACATCCTTGGTTCTTGTCTGTTCAATTCCATCCGGAATTCATTTCACGTCCAAACCGTCCGCACCCTCTTTTCCGTGAATTTGTAAAAGCATCTCTTACTCATTCAGAGAACTTGTAAAGATCGGAACAAAGTCCCAGATTGGGCTTTGATTAATATAGATACAAAAGACCCCGTCCAGGGGTCTTTTTTGTTTGAGTAAGAGAAGCAGGATTTACCGGAGAAAGGTAGAATCTTTAAATAAATAACCTAATGGTCATTTAGGTAAGAATGATGAGCGGGTAGAATCGAGAGATAAGATCGCAGGAGGTTTAGATGAATAATAAAAAGGTGCTCATTGTCGATGATCAAAATGGAATTCGAATTTTGCTCATGGAGGTATTTAACAGTGAAGGGTATACAACTTATCAAGCAGCCAATGGTAAGGTCGCTCTTGAGATCGTTGAGAAGCACACACCTGATCTTGTCCTGTTAGATATGAAAATCCCTGGAATGGATGGTTTGGAGATCCTTAAACATATTAAGGAAATGAACCCTTCCATAAAAGTGATTATGATGACGGCATATGGAGAACTAGATATGATTAAAGAAGCAACAGAGCTTGGTGCACTAATGCATTTTACGAAGCCTTTTGATATTGATGAGATGCGGGTTGCGGTAAATATGCAGCTCAGCGGGGTAAACACATAGTAAGGAAGGTGTATGAAGTTCTGTCTTCCTGGGCAGGATTTTTTGTAGTGAGTTTTTTCCTGTGGAAAAGAGCACAGCTATTTTTATTACCTATGTTTAGTATTTGACATGGGATGTGGTATAATAAGTCTCGTATGTGAAGTCGGCTTTAAACCATAGACAAACAATCATTTTAGGAGGATTTAAACCATGCCATTAGTATCTATGACAGACATGTTGAACAAAGCACTTGAAGGTAAATATGCAGTTGGTCAATTTAACATCAATAACCTTGAGTGGACTCAAGCAATCTTGGGTGCAGCTGAACAAGAAAAATCTCCAGTAATTCTTGGTGTTTCTGAAGGTGCAGCTCGTCACATGGGCGGTTTCTATACCGTTGTAAAAATGGTGGAAGGTCTTATGCACGATATGAAAATCTCCGTGCCTGTAGCTATTCACCTGGACCATGGTTCCAGCTTTGATAAATGTAAAGAAGCGATTGACGCTGGTTTCACTTCCGTTATGATCGACGGATCTCACCATCCAATCGACGAGAACGTTCAAATCACAAAACAAGTGGTTGACTACGCTCATTCCAAAGGCGTTTCTGTTGAAGCAGAAGTTGGTATCGTTGGTGGACAAGAGGATGATGTTGTTGGTGAAGTAATGTACGCGAAACTTGACGATTGCCTTCGCATCGTTAACGAAACAGGTATCGATACACTTGCTCCAGCTCTTGGTTCTGTACACGGTCCTTACAAAGGTGAACCAAACCTTGGATTTAAAGAGATGGAAGAGATCTGCAACGCAGTTCACACTCCACTTGTTCTTCATGGTGGTACAGGTATTCCTGAGCACGACATCAAAAAAGCGATCTCTTTGGGTACATCCAAAATCAATGTAAACACAGAGAACCAAATCGCATTCGCTAAAGTTGTTCGCGAAGTTCTTGCTGCAAAACCAGATGCTTACGATCCACGTACGTTCATCCAACCAGGACGTGAAGCAATCAAAGAAACAGTTATTGGAAAAATCCGTGAGTTTGGTTCCAACAACAAAGCATAAGATTGCTCTTTAATTAATAAATATAGATATTAATGGAAACACACCGCTTAGTCGGTGTGTTTCCATTTTTAATACAATTTTTAATTCGTGATTAGGATATGTTATACTAACTTTGCCAATTAGAACTATTTTTTTCGGCTAGAAGTGATTTCTAGGGGGACCCTTTACCTTATGGAAAAATTAATGATTAGTGGTGGACGTCCACTCCAAGGTACCGTTACAATCAGCGGTGCTAAAAACAGTGCGATTGCACTGATTCCGGCAGCGATTTTAGCCGAATCAGAAGTTATACTTGATAATTTACCTTTACTCAGTGATGTTGCCGTTTATTCCGAAATTCTTGAAGAACTTGGTGCAAATGTGTCATGGGAAGGCAACCAGATGAGAATTGATCCTACACACATTATCTCGCTGCCGATGCCTAATGGTCCCGTTAAAAAACTTCGTGCTTCCTACTATATGATGGGAGCGATGCTTGGTCGTTTTAAGGAAGCGGTTATTGGACTTCCTGGAGGATGTAACTTTGAGCCACGGCCAATTGACCAACATATCAAGGGGTTTGAAGCTCTGGGCGCTACAGTTACTAATGAGCATGGAGCTATTCATCTTCATGCCAAGGAATTAAAAGGCGCTAAGATCTATTTGGACGTTGTTAGTGTAGGGGCAACTATTAATATTATGCTTGCGGCCACTCGTGCCAAAGGCTCTACAATTATCGAAAATGCGGCCAAAGAGCCTGAGATTATAGATGTAGCAACACTTTTGAACTCTATGGGTGCTTCGATTAAGGGAGCAGGTACAGAGACGATCCGAATTGAAGGCAAGTCGGAACTTCGGGGCTGCCGTCATTCTATTATCCCTGACCGTATTCAAGCTGGAACTTATATGATCGCGGCAGCAGCGACACGTGGAAATGTTCTTATTGACAATGTCATTCCTAAACATCTGGAAGCTTTAACAGCCAAGCTGATTGAGATGGGTGTTGGGATTGAGGAACTAGATGAGAGCATTCGAGTTATTGGAAAAGAAAAATATGAGAGCATTGATGTTAAGGCGCTTGTTTATCCAGGCTTCGCAACGGACTTGCAATCACCAATGACGAGTCTGCTGACGCAGGCAGAGGGAGTCAGCGTGCTGAGCGACTTTGTATATAGCAACCGCTTCAAACATGTTCCTGAACTCGCCCGAATGGGTGCGAAGATTCGAGTTGAGGGGCGCTCTGCCATAATAGAAGGACACCCGCTTAATGCAGCGAAAGTAAAAGCAACAGATTTACGTGCCGGTGCTGCGTTAGTTATTGCTGGACTGACTGTGAGTGAAGGAATAACAGAAGTGACCGGGGTAGAGTTTATTGATCGGGGTTATGATCATCTAGTTACCAACTTGAGAGAGCTTGGTGCTGACGTTTGGCGACAGAATGACTAAGAAATGATTCTTGTTTTCATAAGGGGTATAAAACTTGTGTAAGAAGTAGATCTTCGGTTGAATATCCCTTGTGAAAATGGGTAAACCTATTTTATAGATTTGTTTATTACAGTGTATGAAAGCGCGGAACATATCATTTGCAATATACAGGGTATTTTCCGTACAATGGAGAGGAAGAGCATCTGAATGCAATTCATGAGCTTATAATACAAGGCTGCACTGTCAGCTGTTCTCCTTACAACGAACGGACTTAATAATTGAATAGGTGGTTATTTTATGGATCTACAAATTTCTGATCTGGAGGTAATGAAGCTAACTGATTTGTACAAGTTAGCAAAGAAGTACCAGATCCCTTATTATGGGCAGCTCAAGAAGAAGGAACTCGTTTTCGCTATTCTTCGTGCACAAGCAGAACAAAGCGGACTTATGTTTATGGAAGGTGTTCTAGAAATTCTGCCTGAAGGTTATGGTTTCCTTCGCCCGATCAACTATTTGCCAAGTAAAGAAGATATTTATATTTCTGCTTCACAAATTCGTAAGTTTGATTTAAGGACAGGAGATCTTGTATCAGGTAAATGTCGAACTCCTAAAGAAAATGAGCGATATTTTGGGCTATTGCAAGTCAACGCTGTTAATGGTCAAAGTCCTGATCTTGCCGCAGAAAGACTCCATTTTCCAGCCTTAACTCCTCTATATCCACAGAAAAAGCTAACGCTTGAAACATCCCCGACGAATTTATCTACCCGAATTATGGATGTGCTTGCTCCCGTAGGATTGGGACAGCGCGGTCTTATCGTTGCTCCACCCAAAGCGGGTAAAACGCTTCTTCTGAAAGAGATCGCAAACAGTATTTCAACCAACAATCCGGAAATCGAATTATTTGTATTACTGATTGATGAACGTCCTGAAGAAGTAACGGATATGCAGCGCTCTGTAAAAGGGGAAGTAGTAGCATCTACATTTGATGAACTGCCGGAAAATCATATTAAAGTAGCTGAACTTGTACTTGAGCGTGCTTTACGTTTAGTAGAAGCTAAAAAGGATGTCGTCATTCTTTTAGATAGTATCACCCGCCTTGCGCGTGCATACAACCTGGTCATTCCTCCTTCTGGACGAACACTCAGCGGCGGTATTGACCCCGCAGCATTCCATCGTCCTAAACGGTTCTTCGGTTCGGCTCGTAACGTAGAAGAGGGTGGAAGTTTAACGATTTTGGCTACCGCTCTGATTGATACAGGCTCCCGGATGGATGATATTATTTATGAAGAGTTTAAGGGTACGGGCAATATGGAGCTTCACTTGGACCGCAAACTTGCGGAACGCCGTATTTTCCCAGCCATTGATATTCGTCGTTCTGGTACACGCCGTGAAGAAGTTCTCCTTAGCAAAGAAGAACTCGATGCAATCTGGGCTGTACGTAAAAATATGAACGAGAGCCATGACTTTGTGGAAGGTTTCCTCAAAAAGCTGCGTAATACCAAGACCAATACAGAATTCCTGGCTTCACTGGATACAGCAGGTCAGAATACGAATACAGGAAGCAGTGCACCACGCCGATCAAACCGTACAACAACAGCTTCTGCGACAACGTAAATTTGGGAAAAAGTATTGCATTTGTAAAATGTACATGCTATAATTTACTTTGTGTTCTTAATAACTCTGGATCCGCATGAGGTTCAGGGCAAGAAGAGGTGAAAGTCATGAATGAAGCGATTCAACCAAAATATCACGTAACTACTGCAACTTGCGCTTGTGGTAACACATTTGAAACGGGTTCTGTTAAAGAATCTTTGCGTGTAGAGGTATGCTCCGCATGTCACCCGTTCTTCACTGGTAAACAGAAATTCCTGGATGCTGGTGGTCGTGTTGATAGATTTAAGAAAAAATACGGTATGTAATTTTGATATGAGGCTTGCGTTTATACGCTGGCCTCATTTTTGTTTTCGGCAGAGAAGTAAATACTGGAACAGTCCATATTTGGTTGCAATTTTGCTTTTTTTGCGATATAATTGTTTTCACCGTGCTAGATGGGGAGGTAGCGGTGCCCTGTAACTCGCAATCCGCTGTAGCGAGGTTGAATTCCTGTTAGAGGTTTTGTCGATGTGAGGTTTGGTCTCTGCATGCAATGTTGACGGCTGGGTCCTCCGCAATGAGTACTTGTGAACTTGGTCAGGTCCGGAAGGAAGCAGCCATAAGCAAGACCACTCTTGTGCCGGAGGGGTGCCTAACCCGAGTTGTTATGCAGGGGTGCCGCTTGGATCGCAATTATCGATAACAGGTGCACGGTTCTATTTTTATAAAAAGCATTGAAGAAATGTGTTATATAGAGAAAAACGGACATCTTTGCATATATTTGCAAGGATTTTTTTGTTTTATAGGGTTCAAAAGGAAAGGCTAATTTATACGCGGCTGCTTTTTAAAGTTTTGATTGAGCAGGGAATATAGTATAATGAAGCCACGACAAAAGGTCACGAGACATGTGGAAAGAGGGTAAAGCACAGTGGAACATATTGCGTTGTACCGTGCTTGGCGGCCTCAGTCGTTTCAAGACATGGTTGGACAACAGCATATTATTCAGACCTTACAGAATGCCATTCGTGAACAGCGGATTTCTCATGCGTATTTATTCAGTGGTCCACGAGGAACAGGGAAGACAAGTGCGGCCAAAATTTTGGCCAAAGCTGTTAACTGTGAACGTGGCCCAAGCACTGAGCCGTGCAATGAATGTGAAGCGTGCCTTCGAATTACATCTGGAGCAGTAATGGATGTTCAAGAGATTGACGCGGCCTCTAACCGAGGGGTTGAAGAAATTCGTGATCTTCGCGAAAAAGTAAAGTATGCTCCAACAGAGGTACGTCATAAAGTGTACATTATTGATGAGGTACACATGCTGACGACAGAAGCATTTAATGCACTTCTTAAAACGCTTGAAGAACCGCCGCCGCACGTGATGTTTATTTTAGCAACAACAGAGCCTCACAGACTTCCTGCAACGATTATCTCTCGCTGTCAGCGGTTTGATTTTCGCCGAGTTTCGCTGGAGGAACAGACAGAGCGACTTGCTTTAATCTGTAAAGAAGAGGAGATTACTGCCGAGGAAGAGGCACTTCAGTATATTGCTCGTCTTTCGGACGGGGGTATGCGGGATGCGCTGAGTATTCTTGACCAAGTATCTTCTTTTACAGGAGGACAAGTGACTTACCGTCAAACGCTGGATATGACCGGCGGCTTGCCAGCAGAGCAGTTTAGTAAGCTAGCTCATTTTCTTCTAAAGGGAGAAGTGGGTGAGGTGCTGCAGACGGTAGAGCAGTTTATGCAAGAAGGAAAAAGCGCGGATAAGAGTATGGAGAATCTTCTTTATTATTTCCGAGATCTTCTCCTGATCAAAATGGTTCCGAATGCGGAACATATGACGGATCGTCTGCTTGACCCTTCCTCTTTTAAAGGTATGGCAGAGGCATTTTCGAGGGAACAACTTTTTTATATTATTGATACACTGAATCGTTATCAGAGCGAAATGAAATATGCGGCACAGCCGCAGACGTTGTTTGAAGTAGCGCTTCTAAAATTGTGTAGTCTTCCTAAGGGTGCAGGTGAGTCTGCTTCTGAGGCAGGAGGGGGCACTGCAGTAAGTTCTTCTGAGTTAACTGCAATGAAACGACAAATTGCAGAACTTGAGCAGAAACTTGAGAAAGCATTAAAGAATGGCGGTGTAGCGACTGCGAACCAAAATTCAGCAGCTCCGGCTAGGTCTAACCGTCCTTCTGCTCCGAGATCCTCAGGGGTAGCCAAAATACCGCCTCATATGGATCAATATATTGCTGAGAAGGATAGTGCAGAATTCACTGATATCAGCAAAAAGTGGAGTCAAATCCTCCAGCGTGTGAAAGAGGAAAAAGTGACAGTCCACGCCTGGTTTGTGGATGGAGAACCTGTATCTGTTCTAAATGATGCTGTTCTTGTTGCTTTTAAGAATAACATTCACCGTGAAACAACAGAGAAACCAGCAAATAAACAAGTGATTGAGAGTGTTCTTGAGCAGGTGGTTGGAAGACCGCTTCGGCTTGTTACGATGCTGCAAAAAGACTGGCTCGCCGCGATTGAAGGTTCCTCTGATCCGAAAAAGGAAGAAGAGTTCACGCTTGAAATGGAACAGGTGGATGGAAAAAAGGAGCCTTGGATTGACGAGGCGCTTGAGCTTTTTGGTGAGAAATTGGTTATCATTAAAGAATGAAACTTTAAATCAAATAAAACTCAATTAGGAGATGATGAACGATGAATAACATGAACCAAATGATGAAGCAAGTGAAGAAGATGCAAGAGCAAATGCTGAAAGCTCAAGAAGAGCTTGGAACAAAAACAGTAGTGGGTACCTCTGGTGGCGGTGTAGTCACTGCAGAAGTTAACGGTCATAAAAAACTGACTTCCATCACAATTAAACCAGAAGCTGTAGATCCAGAAGACGTAGAAATGCTGCAAGATCTAGTTATGGCTGCAGTAAATGATGCAATGACTAAAGCTGATGAGTTGGCTAACCAAGATATGGGTAAATTCACAAACGGCATGAAAATCCCTGGCTTGTTCTAAATTGAATTGATCTAGAAGGAGAATGTAATTTTGTATTATCCTGAACCGATCGCGAAACTTATAGATGCGTTTACTCGTCTGCCTGGCATTGGCCCCAAAACGGCGGCACGCCTAGCTTTTCATGTGCTGAAGATGAGCGAAGACGATGTAATTGATTTTGCTAAGGCACTGGTAAGTGTGAAGAGAAATCTTCATTACTGTTCGGTATGCTGTAACATTACAGATACAGATCCTTGCCGAATATGCCAAGATAAATCCCGCGACCCTTCTGTCATTTGTGTAGTTCAGGACTCGAAAGACCTTGTGGCTATGGAACGGACAAAAGAATTCGATGGTTACTATCATGTACTTCAAGGAGCCATCTCTCCTATGGAAGGAATCGGTCCCGACGATATCAAACTTAAAGAACTGCTTATGAGACTAAGTGATGAGCGGGTCAAAGAATTGATACTTGCAACCAATCCTAATATTGAAGGAGAGGCTACAGCGATGTATATCTCAAGGCTGGTTAAGCCTTTTGAAATTGTGGTGAGCCGGATTGCTCACGGACTTCCTGTGGGCGGCGATTTGGAGTATGCAGATGAAGTGACTTTGTCGAAGGCGCTTGAAGGACGGCGCCAGTTGCATTAGTGTACCGTGAACTTAATATGATGAATTATAAAAAAGCTCCCCAATGGGGAGCTTTTTTGGTTCTAAGGTGATCTCTCCTGCGATATGAATGGAATAACGTTAGCTTTTTACATAATTGCTTTGTTGAGAAGGACGAGCATTCATGGATCAGTCACTGTGTATCTGTTTCATTTCAATGTTTCTTGCTTCAAGAATGATATAAGGACAAGAGCGGGAGGGGTCATTATGGTTAGTTGGATAAAGTCTATGAGATTTAAAAGCGGGAACTTGTTAAATGAAAGGGTAGAGATACAAAAGGAGATTTTCGAAG
>NZ_CP127162.1:147500-195000 GCF_030263935.1 Paenibacillus polygoni
TAAAGAAGTAAACTCATTAGAACAGCTTGGAAGCTGGATTCAAGAGAGTGTAGATAAGGATAAGCCTTTGCCTTATCCTGAGGATCTTAGTGTGTATGAGAAACAGTTTGCCAAGGGAATGATTCCTTTTTACCTAACGTATGAGGGAGCTCATGAATCTGGGATCTCACTTAAAGCTTTAAATAAACTACTCCAATCTTATTTTGACGGAAAAGTACTCTTAGTTCCCTTAGAAGAAGATAGATGGTCTATATTAGCTGAATTAGGTTTAGTATTAGATAATACGGATGAAGATATGGACCAAATGGCTCTGCAGCAAAAGATGCAGTTCTCCATTGAAGAAGAGCTTGCTGCCTTTACCGATGGTCTTCATGAGGTAATTGCAAATGAGTGGGTTGGGGTCTTTCATCTATCCGTAGCTAAACCTCTATTCAATATAGCTTACTTACCTCCTACGATCTCTTTTCTTAGAGAAATAACGGAACTGGGTAAGAAGTTTAAAGTTGGCGAGCATGTTTACTTTCCATGGCAATTTCATTTGGAACGTTTGATCTATAGTATACCTGAGGAAGTGAGAGCAAATTATCTAAAAGGAATGAGTAACACCTCGATCCTTTTTGAGGATGAGACGATTTCTACTTTAGAGACCTTTTTTCAGATGGATTGTAACGTAAGTGAAACGGCAAAACGTCTTTATATTCACCGTAATACTCTAATTTATCGCTTAGATAAGATAAAGCAAGAGACAGGACTTGATGTGCGTACCTTTAAAGATGCAGTATTGGTCAAGTTGACTCTCTTCATGTACAAAGTGACGAAAACCTCTTAATTTTTTTGTGTGAATTGTGCATAGTCACAAGCACGGTTCCCAGGTTATTATAAGAGCAGGAAATGAATTCGATTACATTATGCTATATCGTATATGTATTCGCTTTCATAATTAAATCGAAACGATGCTGAGGAGGCAATAATCATGGCTGGTGTACGCTTAGAACATATTTACAAACAATATCCGGGTGCAGAAAAAGCAACAGTTGTTGATATTAACTTAGATATTAAAGACAAAGAATTTCTCGTTCTGGTAGGTCCGTCCGGTTGTGGTAAATCTACAACACTTCGGATGATCGCTGGCCTTGAGGAAATCTCCGATGGCAAACTATATATTGGGGATCGCGTTGTAAATGACGTAGCTCCTAAAGATCGTGATATCGCGATGGTATTCCAATCTTACGCTCTTTATCCACATATGAACGTTTATCAAAATATGGCGTTTGGTTTGAAACTTCGTAAAGTGAAAAAAGAAGAAATCGATAAGAGTGTTCGTGAAGCAGCTAGAATTCTTGATATCGAGCATTTGCTGGATCGTAAACCAAAAGCTCTTTCCGGTGGTCAACGTCAGCGTGTAGCTTTGGGACGTGCAATCGTTCGTAACCCACAAGTTTTCTTGATGGATGAGCCGCTCTCTAACTTGGATGCGAAACTTCGTGGACAAATGCGTGCTGAAATCACTAAACTTGCGAAACGTCTTGAAACGACTGTTATCTACGTAACGCATGACCAAATCGAAGCGATGACGATGGGTGACCGTATCGTAGTAATGAAAGACGGCTTTATTCAACAAGCAGCTTCACCGGAAGAACTGTACAATCATCCTACAAACTTGTTTGTAGCTGGTTTTATTGGATCACCTACAATGAACTTTATTACTGGTAAATTGACGCAGCAAGGTGAAAGCCTTCGCTTCGCAGCAGCTGGTCTAGATGTAGAAATTCCACAAGGTAAAGCACAAATTCTTAAAGGCAAAGGTTATGCTGGCAAAGAAGTAATTCTGGGTGTTCGTCCAGAAGATATTCATGAAGAGCCAGTATTCTTGGAAGCTTCTCCACACACAGCTTTCACAGCTAAAGTAGATGTTAGTGAGAACCTTGGTCACGAATTGCTCTTGTACCTGAGTGGTGTAGGTAATGATGTAACGATCGCACGTGTTGATGGACGTTCCAATACTCGCGATGGTAACACAGTTAAAATGGCAATTGATATGAACAAAGTTCATATCTTTGATAAAGAAACAGAAGCAAACGTACTTGTTCAAGATTAATACAAGTATGATGCACTAAAAAAGGGGGTTGTCAGGCTTTTCTAAAGCCTGGCAGCCCCTTATTTTTAATTAAATAATATTAGGTTAAGAACATTATGGAACATTAAATTAATGAATAACTTTGATTGTTGAGAGTTGCGATAATTAAGAAAAACTAATGTTCTACTTCAGAAATACTACATGAAAGGTGCAACTTGCCGAACATTGCAATCAACTTCATTTTCCGATACGATGAGTACAATGATAATCAGGTTAATATAGATAGAGAACTGTACATAATAGTGGCAACACTTTCTCTTTAAATCCGCGTTATATTTGCCGTACCGAAAGGAAGATAAAATATGGCTAAAAAAGTAAAAGTATCGCAACTTGTTAATGAATTTCAAATGGAAGTTGTCTCAGGTGAAAATGGTCTAAAAAGACCAATCACGGTAGATGATCTGAACAGACCAGGCCTTGAGATGGCAGGATATTTTGAGTATTATCCATCAGAACGGGTACAGTTGCTAGGAAGAACTGAACTTGCTTTTGTTAAGATGCTGCCCGAGAAAGAACGTCGGGAACGTATGGAAGGTTTGTGTCACGAAGAAACACCTTGTATTGTTGTCACTCGTGGCCTCGATGTTCCTCAAGAACTGATTGATATCAGTAATGAGAAAGACCTGCCTGTACTGCGCAGTACGATGGCGACAACCATTCTATCAAGCCGTATTACGGGATTCCTCGAAGGAAAGCTGGCTCCGACCACAACCATTCATGGTGTTCTTTGTGACGTATATGGCATCGGCCTACTCATAACAGGAAGCAGTGGAATTGGTAAAAGTGAGGCTGCTTTGGAGCTTGTTAAACGCGGTCATCGTCTTGTTGCCGATGATGCGGTTGAGATCAGCCAAACATCAGACAATCAATTACACGGAACAGCACCAGAACTCATTCGTCATCTGCTTGAGATTCGGGGCGTCGGGATTATTAATGTTATGACCCTGTTTGGAGTAGGTGCCATCCGTAATCATAAAAGAATTACACTCGTTGTCCGCTTAGAAGCTTGGCAGCAGGATAAGCAATATGACCGTCTGGGTCTTGATGAAGAGACAACTCGAATTATTGATACCGATGTTCCGCTCGTCACCATTCCAGTACGTCCAGGCCGTAACCTTGGGGTTATTATTGAAGTGGCAGCGATGAATTTCCGTCTGAAGCGGATGGGTGTGAATGCGGCTCTGCAATTTACGAATAAGCTGACAGCTACTATTGCTGAAGATAACGATGATATGGACTGAAAATTAGATTAAATAAACTATAGAATATAAACGAGTATGAACGGATTTTAAACTTGCGATAGAGGATGTAACAAGCCAGCATGGGTTATATTATCAACGAAACAGGGAGTGGGTAGATGGGTACCTTATTACTTGATCCGATTGCATTTTCTATCGGTTCGCTCAGTGTCCATTGGTATGGACTAATCTTGGGGACAGCAGCCATTGTAGGTCTGCTGCTCGCAATACAGGAGGGGAAACGTTTTGGAATCCCCTCTGATTTTTTCATGGATTTATTGCTGCTCGGCGTTCCTTCTGCTATTATCGGAGCACGAATTTACTATGTAGCATTTACGTGGGATGACTATAAGAATAACTTATGGGATGTCTTTAAAATTTGGAATGGCGGTATTGCCATTTATGGAGCATTAATTGGTGCTATCATCTGTGCCTTTTTCTATTTCCGGCATAAAGGTTATAATTTCTGGCGTATCGTGGATATTTGTGCTCCTTCTCTTATTATTGGACAGGCAATTGGTCGCTGGGGGAATTTCGTCAATCAGGAGGCATACGGCGGACCTGTAGATGAGTCTTTCCTTAGAAATACGCTACATCTACCTGACTTTATTGTAAACCAGATGAATGTGCAGGGTACTTTTCATCACCCCACTTTTTTATATGAATCTCTCTGGAATATCGCAGGACTGATTATACTTCTTGTTTTACGTCGTCAAAAATTCATGCGTGCAGGAGAGTTATTCCTGTCCTATTTCATATGGTATTCAATCGGTCGGTTCTTTATCGAAGCACTGCGTACAGACAGCCTTGGATTCCAAGGTCCAGAGTGGCTTGCATCTCTCGTAAATGCTTTGTGGTCTCCTATGACCGCAATGGGATTTGAACTGGGTTATTTAGACCCTGCTTATGGAAATATCCGTATATCACAAGTATTATCAATTGCAATTATTATCGTCGCTATTATCCTCATTGTAGTTAGACGCGTAACAGGCGCTTCAAATGAACGTTATATGGATCCGATTGTGTCCAGTAAGACTCCTGCAGATGGAGGTAGTGACAACGTTTCAGAACTAGAACGAAAAAAAGATCACAGAAATGAGTCATCTTCTATCGGTTCTGGTACTGATCAGAAAAAGGAGTAACAAAGGAGCAATAGCTAAATGATTAAAACGGTTTTATTTGATTTAGATGGTACGATTATTGACACGAATGAGCTGATTATCAGCTCTTTCATCCATGTTTTGAATGAACTCGGTCCGGGCGCACTTTCTAGAGAAGAAATTATTCCTCATATGGGAGGCACACTGGAGCAGCAAATGCAGGCATTTACCGGAAAACCTGATGTAGCCGAATATGTTACAGGATACCGTGCCTACAACTCGGTTCATCATGATGATATGGTGAAGCCTTTTCCGGGTGTAATGGATGTAGTGAAGAAACTGCACGAGCAAGGGATACGTATGGGTGTAGTTACGACTAAAATAAGACCAAGTACCCTTCGAGTACTAGAACAGTTCGATCTTCTAAAATATATGGAGTCCATCGTCACAGTATCGGATGTAACTCATCCAAAGCCGCATCCAGAACCGGTTCTTACTGCGGTGAAGCAGCTTCAGGTGGATCCATCGGAGACGCTAATGGTAGGCGATAGTCCAGTCGACATTCAATCCGCCAAAGCAGCTGGCGTTAAGGCAGCAGGTGTAGCTTGGTCCCTAAAAGGGGAAGCGAAGCTTAGAGAGTATGACCCTGATTATATTTTGCATGATATGCATGACATTCTTACTCTGACCAAGAAGGAGTAGTAAATACTGTGAGGAAGCTGGAACGTTATCCCGTTGAAGAGCAGAATGCACTATGGCATATCTATCGAACGGTTAGTCCCTTCAAAGGGGTTCGTAACTTCGTCTGGGTGCAGCTAGCAAGATATTGTCCCATCTTACCTTTGAAAAATTGGATTTACAAAAGCCGTCTTCGCATGGAAGTGGGAGATCACACGGCATTTGCACTAATGGTGATGGTCGATGTGTTTTTCCCAGAACGGATCCATGTAGGAACCAATTCTGTAATAGGATATAACACAACGATTTTGGCACATGAGTATCTCATTCATGAATATCGCCTGGGTGATGTATGGATTGGTGATAATGTATTAATCGGTGCGAACACGACGATCCTGCCTGGAGTAACCATTGGGGATGGAGCAGTGGTTGCCGCAGGTTCTGTGGTTCATAAGAATGTGGCTGCAGGCGCTTTTGTCGGGGGTAATCCTTTGCGGGAACTTGGTTCTCAGCGGGAAAGCGGAAGTAGCACACTACACTAAAGAGTTCTCTTTACACCTAAAAGAATAGAAAGTATGGAAGACCGCTTATCGAGCGGTCTTTTTTTTGTGATATAACCCTTTTAATCAAATTATGGGTGTACATACAGCAGTTTAGAAGAAGACAAAGAATTGACGATAAAAGGGAAATCGTGGTAAGATACCGAATAATACTTTAATTTGTTAGATTGGTAGCACTTTAATGCAGTGAAGATAAGATAAAGATTACAGTAAAAATCATGGATAACGAATCCGGTGTGAATGTTAGGAACTATAGATGCAGAGGTGAACAGAAATGACCAAACCAAAAGGTTTTGAAAAGCCAGCCGGTGTACGTGATTACCTTCCTCATGTCGTAGATAAGTTGAGACGGATCGAACATAGAGTGCTGGAATGTATGAGCAGCTGGGGATATCGGCAGATTATTACCCCTTCCATGGAATATTACGATACCGTAGGTGTGGCTAGTTCAACGTCCGATCAAAAACTGTTTAAGTTGTTAAACAACCGGGGAACGACACTCGTGCTCCGTTCCGATATGACAGCACCGATTGCGAGAGTAGTCTCTTCTATGCTTAAGGATGAGAAGTTGCCTCTACGGCTTTCGTATCATGCGAATGTATTCCGGGCGATTGAAGAAGAAGCAGGACGTGAAGCAGAATTCTTTCAAACCGGTGTAGAACTGGTCGGCGATGACTCACCCGAAGCAGACGCTGAGGTTGTAGCTCTAGCGATCAGTTCCCTACAGGCGGCTGGAGTGACGTCATTTAAAATAGCGATGGGTCATGTGGGATTCTTGAATGGTTTACTCGGTGAGATTATCCCAGAAGAAGTAGATTTGCAAGAAGAATTAAAGGCAGTACTACTGAAGCGTGACTATGTAGGTTACCGTGAGAAAATTGAAGATTTGTCATTATCATCAGAGCAAAAAGAGCGACTTGAGACTATATTACGTCTTCGGGGCGGAAAAGAAATAGGTGAGCGTGCTGAATCATTGGTCTCAAGTGATGAAGCACGAAATTCAGTGCAGCATCTGTGCGCAGTGTGGGAAGTACTCGAAGCTTATGGAGTATCAGAACATGTACTGATCGATTTAACGATGCTTGGCGATTTTTCATACTACACAGGAATGACGTTTGAGGGATACGCATCAGAACTTGGATTTCCGGTATGCAGCGGGGGCAGGTATGACAAGTTGCTAAAACAGTTTGGGAAAGACATTCCCGCGACGGGTTTTGCAATAAAGACAAACCGAATCATTGATGGAGTGCAAGGAATTCGAGCAGAGCAGCCGCTTCCTGTACTTATTGAATATACGAAGGAACACCGAGTAGAGGCTTTATCTCAAGCATTGCAGCTAAGAACGGAAGGACGGACCGTCGTCACTAGACTCATGCAAAGAGTAGAGGATCGTTATCACCAGGGTGTAGATACAAATGAGCAGGGAAGTAACTGTGCGGTGTCTACCCTTCAAGGGAAATACGAAAAAATATATACGTACAGCAGTCCGTTATAGATCTGCCTAAGTATCAAATAAGAAAGGAGCAAGGCATATGAGTGAAATTTTAAAAGTAGCGATGCCCAAAGGGCGAATCTATAAAAAAGCATCTCAATTGTTCCGCGCAGCAGGCATATACATTCCCGAGGATATTGACGATACAAGAAAGCTCGTCATTCCTATTCCAGAAGCATCTTTAGAGTTCATTATGGCGAAGCCTGTTGATGTTCCTACGTACGTAGAATATGGAGCGGCTGATATCGGGATTGTGGGAAAAGATGTGCTTTTAGAAGAAAATCGTGACGTATACGAACTGCTCGATCTTGGTATCGCCAGATGCCGTATGTCTGTGATCGGGTTACCTGATTGGGAGCCAGGCATTAGGCAGAGAGTAGCGACGAAATATCCGAATGTGGCTTCACAATATTTTCGTGAGCAAGGGCAGCAAGTAGAAGTTATTAAACTAAATGGATCAATTGAACTTGCACCGCTAATTGGCTTAGCTGATCGAATTGTAGATATGGTAGAGACAGGGCAGACCTTAAAAGAGAACGGTCTTATTGAACTTGACAGCATGTTTGATATTACAAGTCGTTTGATTGCGAACCGAGTTAGTTATCGTATGAAAAACGATCAAATTCAAGGGATTTGTGATTCATTGCAACAAGTCATCAATGCAGCAGCAAGGTAATCATAAATGATACTCATTTGCCTGAGGGCAGGAATGCAGGTCCATAGAGGCTAGAGCTAGTAATGAAGATGTTAGATAAATAGATAGATTTATTAGAAGCAAATTGCTTTAGATAGAGGCTCAGATAACGAAATGTAATGGCGTTTTTAGCATCTATGAAGGTGCATTTCTGCTCAGTGAAGACATTATTTAAAGATAGGGAGTGGAGTGAGATGAAAATTGTAGCAGCTCAGGATTTTCGTCTGGATCGGAATGTGGATTATGGAACAAACGAACAGAATGAATCAGTTCGCCAAATCGTTTCCACTGTTCGTAACGAAGGGGATTCCGCAGTACTCAGGTATACCGCGGAGCATGACCGTGTAGTTCTTACTCCAGAACAGCTCAGAGTAACGAAGGAAGAAATGATGGCAGCCTACGATAAGGTAGATCGCGATTTTGTATCTCATATTCGCGAAGCTGCTAACAATATCCGTAGATTTCATGAGAAGCAAAAGCGGAATTCATGGATGGATTTTGAACCCGATGGAAGCCTGTTCGGCCAAATTATTAGACCGCTTGATCGGGTTGGGGTCTATGTACCTGGAGGGAAAGCGGCTTACCCATCCTCTGTACTCATGAATGTTATTCCAGCGCAAGTGGCGGGTGTGAAAGAGATTGTGATGGTTACACCGCCAGCTACAAGTGGCGGTGAAGGGATTAACCCGTACATTCTCGTTGCTGCTGCGGAAGCAGGCGTAAGCGAGATGTACCGGGTCGGCGGCGCTCAGGCTATAGCGGCGCTGGCTTACGGCACAGAAAGTATTCGCAAGGTCGACAAGATATGTGGACCAGGCAATATTTATGTGGCGCTCGCGAAGCGAGAGGTGTTCGGTGCCGTCGATATTGATAGTATCGCAGGGCCAAGCGAGATTGTCGTGCTGGCTGATGAAACGGCGAGAGCCGAATATGTAGCAGCCGACTTATTGTCTCAAGCCGAACATGATGAGATGGCTTCTGCTATTCTTGTCACAACTTCTAAGCTGCTGGCAGAGGAAGTGCAGGCAGAGGTGGAAAAGCAACTAAGCCAGCTGCCAAGGGAGAAGATTGCTCGTGCTTCAATCGATTGTCACGGCAGTATTATTGTTGTTAATTCTGTGCTTGAAGGTGTTGAAGTGGTCAACAAGCTCGCACCGGAACATCTAGAAGTGATGGTTCAAGAGCCGATGTCCTATGTATCTCATATCCGGCATGCGGGGGCTATTTTCCTTGGGCCGTACAGCTCGGAGCCTGTCGGGGATTATTTTGCAGGTCCTAACCATATCATCCCGACGAACGGAACAGCGAGATACGCATCGCCCGTGGATGTAGATGATTTCACTAAGAAATCAAGCTTAATTTACTATAGCAAGGAAGCATTACTAGCAAATGGAGAAGCAATTATTGGGCTTGCTCGTCATGAGGGGCTAGAAGGGCATGCACGGGCAATTGAAGTCCGGTTAAAGCGAGAAAAACAAAGTTAATGTTCGGTTAAAGCATGGAAACAAGGATGAGCGCATCTAAAAGTCAGACTTTGTTGATCTTCTAATAGAGTGACCAGCGCGCTGTAACGTATACAGTACGACATACAGTACGACATACAGTACGACATACAGTAAGACAAACAGCAAGACAGCAAATGAATATAGCAAATCAATATAGAAGAGTGATTGAAGGGTGGAGAACCAGATGGCAAATGATGCACAGCAATTTCTTAATGATGGACGCGGGGCGAAAGTCAGCCGGAGAACGAATGAAACGGATATTCAGCTTAGTCTTGGTGTAGATGGAAGCGGTCGTACTGAGATCGAGACCGACGTTCCTTTTTTAAATCATATGCTTGATCTGTTTACGAAACATGGACAATTCGACCTTCAGGTAAAGGCGAAAGGTGACATAGAAATAGATGATCATCACACGGTTGAGGATATCGGAATTTGTCTTGGCCAGACACTTCTAGAAGCTTTGGGTGACAAAAAAGGGATCAAACGTTATGCAAGTGTATTTGTTCCTATGGATGAAGCATTGGCACAGGTCGTCATTGATATCAGCAACCGGCCTCACTTTGAATACCGGGCTGATTATCCGTCTCAGCAGGTAGGAAGCTTCTCGACGGAACTTGTCCAAGAGTTCTTATGGAAATTCGCACTGGAAGCGCGTATTACGCTGCACGTGATTGTTCACTACGGACAAAACACACACCATATGATCGAGGCTATTTTTAAAGCGCTCGGCAGAGCAATCGATGAAGCAACACTCGTTGACCCGCGTGTTACGGGAGTTCCATCTACGAAGGGAGTGCTCTAGTCTATGACCATTGCCATTGTCGACTATGGGATGGGAAATCTTCATAGTGTAAGCAAGGCGATCGAACGGCTTGGCTATGAAGCACAAGTAACGGGTAAGAGAGAAGAAATTATGGAAGCATCGGGTGTGGTATTACCAGGAGTAGGAGCTTTCGGCGATGCTATGCAGCACCTAAGAGAAACGGAGCTTGATAAAGTGATGCGAGAGGTCCAGGAGAAAGAGGTTCCGCTCCTTGGCATATGTCTTGGCATGCAGCTGTTATTTAGCAGCAGTGAGGAACATGGGCGTCATGAAGGGCTGAATATTATACCGGGGCGGGTAGTACGGTTTGAAGACCGTTCTTCATACAAAGTGCCGCATATGGGTTGGAATGAGCTTCAGTTTATACAGCAAGACAATCCACTATTTCAGGATCTGACGGAAGGTCACGTCTATTTTGTGCACTCCTATCATGTCGAACCAGAGGATAATGCGGACCTGCTTGCGGTAACTGATTATGGATTTCCTGTTACAGCAATTGCCGGCAGAGGTTCAGTATATGGAATGCAGTTTCATCCAGAGAAGAGCGGAGAGCTCGGTATGCAGCTTCTGAAGAACTTTTTAAAACTAGCGGAGTCTAGTAATTAATCTGGAACATTTATAAGGGGGCCTATGCGATGACAGCATTCATGATTTACCCGGCAATTGATATTAGAGGCGGAAAATGTGTACGCCTTGTTCAGGGGGATTACAACCAGGAAACCGTGTATCATGACAGTCCTGTAGAGGCAGCAAAAGCTTGGGAAGATCAAGGCGGGTCGTTCATCCATTTAGTGGATCTCGATGGAGCTAAAGCAGGGTCGCCCGTTAACATCGAAGTCATCGGACAGATTGCATCGGCGGTTCAAGTACCTGTTCAGGTAGGCGGGGGAATTCGCAAAATAGAGGACGTTAAGAAACTGCTCGATCTGGGCGTTGCAAGACTCATTCTAGGCACTGCAGCTATTGAGGATCGGCAGTTTACGGAGCAAGTGCTTGGTACATATGGTGATAAAGTAGCCATTGGTATTGATGCGAGAAATGGTTATGTGGCAACTCGCGGCTGGCTCGAGACATCAGAAGTGAAAGCAGAGATCCTTGCAAAAGAACTTGCCATTTACGGAGCGCAGACTTTTATTTTCACGGATATTTCGAGAGACGGCATGATGCAAGGACCTAATGTGGAGGCCATTGTTGCACTAGCGGCAGCTAGCGGCCAAAAGGTCATTGCTTCTGGCGGTGTAAGCACGATGGAGGATCTTGTAAAACTGCACAGACACCGGGAAGATGGGGTAAGCGGAGCAATTATCGGTAAAGCATTATACACAGGAGCGATTGACCTAAGACAGGCGGTTGAAACTGTAGAGAATAGGGGCGTTACTGATTTGAAATAAATTCAAGTCGCGGCTAAATAAAGTCTTTGCTAGAAAGTAAAGAAAATAAGCTGAAAAGAGGTTGGATGATGCTAGCTAAACGAATTATTCCTTGCCTTGATGTAAAGGACGGCAGAGTGGTCAAAGGTGTGAATTTCGTAAATCTGCGTGACGCGGGAGACCCCGTAGAGCTGGCTGCCTTGTATGATCGTGAAGGTGCGGACGAGATTGTGTTTCTTGATATATCAGCATCTGTAGAAGGACGACAGACAATGGTAGAAGTTGTACGTCAGACGGCTGGTGAGATTGCAATCCCTTTTACGGTAGGCGGGGGCATTAAGCATGTTGATGATATGAAGACAATCCTTCGTGCAGGTGCCGATAAAATCGGAATCAATACAGCGGCTGTTCTGAATCCATCTTTAATTAAAGAAGGTGCGCTCAGGTTTGGCTCGCAATGCATCGTGCTTGCTGTAGATGCCAAATGGAATGATGAATTTGGTGAATGGGAAGTGTACACACACGGCGGCCGTAAGCCTACTGGGATTAGGACACTTGAGTGGGTGAAGCAGGCAGAGAAGCTCGGAGCAGGTGAACTGCTGCTTACAAGTATGGATGCCGATGGAACAAAGAATGGTTTTGATATTCGTCTGACGTCCGCTGTTAGTGATGCAGTAGGCATTCCCGTGATCGCTTCGGGAGGAGCAGGGAAAGAGGATGATTTTGAGGAAGTGTTTACAGCAGGAAAAGCGGATGCAGGACTTGCTGCAACGATTTTTCACTATAAAGAAATTGCAATTCCTCATCTAAAACAACATTTGAAAGCCAAAGGGGTGGAGATTCGATGAGCAATCAATTAAAAGATCAGCTATCACTGGGACAGGTAACCGAATATATCAGGTGGAATGATCAAGGGCTCGTCCCTGCCGTAATCCAAGATGCTGATTCTAGGGCCGTTTTGATGCTGGCCTATATGAATCAGGAATCCCTGAAAAAATCTTTAACTACGGGAGAAACTTGGTTCTGGTCACGTTCGAGAAATGAACTCTGGCATAAGGGAGCTACCTCTGGGAACGTACAATCCATTGTTTCTGTAAAATACGACTGTGATGGCGATACCCTATTGTTTTTGGTTAAACCGAAGGGTCCGGCGTGCCATACAGGTGAAACGACTTGTTTCTACCGTGAGATTCATGGTGTTCATACAGGGGAAGCGGAAAGTAAGCCTTCTATATACACAAGTCATCGCTTTGATGTGCTCGCAGAGCTTGAGTCGGTGATTGCCGAACGTGAAAGAGACCGCCCTGAAGGTGCATATACCACGTACCTGTTCGACAAAGGGGTAGACAAGATTTTGAAAAAAATTGGTGAAGAAGCATCAGAGACGATTATTGCAGCAAAGAACAAAGATAATGAGGAACTGAAGCTTGAGGTTAGTGACTTGATCTATCATTTGTTGGTTTTGTTGCAAGAACGCAAACTACCTTTGGACCAAGTGTTAAAAGAACTCAGTCTGCGTCACGAGCGTCCGCGCCGCGATTAGAGTAAGGGAGGAATACTCATGTTAATTGATTATCATACCCATCATGCCAGATGCGGACATGCGGTAGGAGACCTGGAGTCATATGTTACACAGGCCGTCAAACTTGGATACAATGAGATTGGTTTGTCAGATCATATGCCTCTACTCCACGTTAATCCAGCTGAGTATTATCCTGAGATGGCGATGCCTATAGAAGAGCTGCCAAGATACATTGAGGAATGTCTTTATCTAAGAGATAAGTATAAGAATGACATTGAGGTACGTGTTGGTCTCGAAGGAGACTACATTGAAGGTTATGAAAAAGAGATCGAAGAGATCATCTCAGCCTATCCTTTTGACTATGTCATTGGATCTGTTCACTTTCTGAAAGAATGGGATATTACCGATCACAGACAGGTCCACCACTGGGAAGGAAAAGATGTGCTCGAAGTTTACGAATTGTATTACGATGCTGTTCAAAAAGCCGCAAAAAGCGGACTCTATGATTTTCTTGGACACATTGATGCGATCAAACGATTTACATATAAGCCTAAGCAAGAAGAGCAGGAAGCTTGGTATGCGCTAGAACGCGAAACCCTAGAGGTAATTGCTGAATGCGGAATTCCAATTGAGCTGAATGCCTCAGGCTTATCGAAGCCGTGTGCGGAAATGTTTCCTAGTGAGCGCATGTTAAAGCAGGCCTATCAGCTGGGGATACCGGTAACGGTTGGTTCGGATGCCCATGATCCGTTGAAAGTAGGAGAGAATGTAGATCGTGCCAGGAACATTTTAAAAGAGATTGGGTATACCGAACTTGCTACCTTTAAAGAGAGAAAGCGCTTTATGGTCTCTTTGTAATCTCTAACAAGCGTAGTATAATAAAGGAAAAACATCCTGTTTTTCTATATATAAAGCATCCTATGGTTCATTGTGAACCGTGTACTTTCGAGATTGCGGGACTGTAATGTTAAAAATAAGTTCTTCAGGAGGCATGTATGCAGCACTCTCTCCGTATTTTTTCGGGATCATCCAATCCTCAACTGGTACAAAATATATGCCAGAAGTTAGGGGTAGAGCAGGGTAAAATCAAAATATCCCGCTTCAAGAGCGGGGAGATTTACGTGCACTATGAGGAAACGATTCGGAATTGTGATGTTTTTCTTGTGCAGTCTTTATCAAGACCAATCAATGAGTTACTAGTTGAACTGCTTGTCATGATTGATGCAGCTAAACGTGCTTCTGCCCGAACAGTCAATATTATCCTGCCTTATTACGGTTATGCGAGACAGGAGAGAAAGTCTGCTCCAAGAGAGCCCATTTCTGCAAAGTTGCTGGCTGATGTACTCACAACAGCAGGAGCAAACCGGATTGTAACCATTGATCTTCATGCAGCTGCAATTCAAGGTTTTTTTAATATCCCGGTTGATCATCTTACTGCGCTGGATTTAATTAGTGATTATCTTAAAAGCAAAAACATTGATAAACCTGTCATTGTATCGCCTGATGCGGGAAGAGCATCGATGGCAGAGAAACTGGCAAGCAGGCTCGATTCCCCGTTTGCAATCATGATTAAGAAGCGTCCAGCTCATAATGAGTCTGTCATTACTCATGTGATCGGGGATGTCGACGGCAGAACTCCTATTATTATTGAAGATTTAATTGATACAGGAACGACGATTGTTAACGTAGTGGAAGGGCTTAAAGAGAGAAATGCATATCCAGCGATTGTTTGCGCAACGCATGGACTTTTTTCAGGATCGGCACTAGAAAAACTCTCTCACCCACATATTGAGGAAGTGATTGTCACGGATTCTATTGAACTTCCGCCTTCGGGTCCACCTTGTTTTACCGTCTTATCGGTTGCTCCTATGCTGGCAAGGGCAATCCGTATCATTTTGGATGGCGGTTCTATTGCTACATTATTCAAAGATGCAGGTATCTAAGGACGACGAATAAAAGATTCAGCAAGGTTCTTCAGCGAAGAGCCTTGTTTGCGTTGGGCCTGGCAAGGTTAGCAGGCTGACCGTAAAGGGTAATAAGTAGGTAGAAGACACCAAGTACCGCGGGAGTTTCTCATAAAACGTGTACATCCCCTTTATAGAATGGGGAAATCAATTTCATAACTCATTAAAACGATAAATTTGTAACTATATATAGACAAATAGAACCATTTTGATCTATATATACTACTGACTAAAGCAACGAAAGGTATTATGAAATTGATTCAGTGAAGTAAATTTTTCATCCGTTGTATAGTTCTGCAATACGAGAAGAGTCCTTCAGATTATGTTATACTGGAGAGTATGAAATCGTATGATATAAGGAGGTGCCTTGGCACGTATGAAGGGCAAACCGCAGCGGACTGATCGCTCTCTTGTCAATGTTGTACCGATTCAACTGGACGCTTCTTTTTTCTTTGAAAGAGCTGTCCGCTCGCTGGATCGCAATCATTATGACAAGGCATTAAAATATTTTAGTAAAGCAGCTGAATATGAACCGGAAAACCCGGTCAATCATTGTAATGTGGCAGGTATTCTGTCCGAGATGGGAGATTATGCCCGCTCTAATGAAATTTTGAACCATGTGCTCACTGAAGTCGATCCCTCCATGATGGAGTGTTATTTCTATATGGCGAATAACTACGCGAACATGGAACAGTTTGAAGCCGCAGAAGAAGCAATTGTTACTTATTTGGAAGAGGATGAACAAGGGCAGTTTCTGGATGAGGCGGAAGAAATGTTAGATCTTCTGTTCTATGAACTGGGCCGGAAGGCTCCGGTGAGACGAATTAAAGCTAGAGAAGGGATCGCAGAGCATGATTATGCTCGCAGCCTGCTGGAGGAAGGGAAGTTTGCTCAGGCAGCAGAAATGCTGGAGAGTATTACAAGAGATCAGCCTGATTTCACAGCTGCACGCAATAATCTTGCCTTAGCCTATTACTATATGGGAAGATTCGCAAAAGCGAAGGATACCATCTTTGAATTGTTAGCAATGGAGCCGGGCAATCTGCACGGTCTATGTAATCTTGCTATTTTCTATCAAAATGAAGGTAATAAAGAACAGGTAGAAGCACTGATAAAGCAACTGCAGACTCTCGTTCCTTTCGAGCAAGAGCATGTCTTTAAATTAGGAACGACGATGGGTATTCTGGGAGAACATGAAGCAGCGTATGCTCACTTCCGCAGACTACTTAAGAATAAAGAAACTGCAAGCGACCCTTCGCTTGTTCATTATGCTGCAGTGGCAGCATGTAATACGAAGAGATACAAAGAAGCCGAGCGGCTATGGGGAATGGTGCAGGCACTCGATCCTGAATCAGAGGTCCCTAAGTTTTATATTTCCAGGCTGTCAGCACGGAAGGAAGATCAAGATTTTGGAACGGTAAGTTACCATTATCATTTGCCGTTTGAGGAACAATTTCGACTGTGGGAAAAATACGGGGCGAGTATTCCAGAAGATATCAAGAATGATCCACTCATTCGTTCTTCTTTCTTCTGGGCGCTGCATCATGGTGATGATACGAGTAAAGCCCAAGTCATCAGTGCACTGCGTCATATTGGTGACTATGAAGTATACCAGGCACTTACTGATTTCCTAGAACAACCAGCTGAGACTACGGAGCTCAAAGAGCTGGCTTTTTCCGTACTGCGTGAGATCGGGGAACCGGAGATGCTTTTGAAGGAGCAGAGTCAGAATAGCAATTTACGTTCTGCCGATTCTAGTTCAGCAGGTGAAGAGTTATTTATACCGGATAAGCAACATAATGAAGCAGCAGGGCCATCCCAATACGAGCAGCTGGATGATAAACAACAAGCGGTCTTAAATAAAGTGCTCGAGAAGATGGACCAGCAACCTGATATTTTGCGTAAGGGAGTTCAGTATTTATGGGCAGACTATTTGAAGCAAGTTGCTCCAGAATTGCCATCGATCTCTCTCATTGAAGGATGGTCCGCTGCACTCGAATATCTCACTGTCAAATCAGCAGGCAAGGAAGTTACCTATAAGGAAGTGGCTGGCCATTATGGCATTTCAGCTTCCACGGTAAGCAGGTACGCTAAGCAAATTGATCTAGTGTGTAATTCTACACATTTGTTAAAGCCCGTATTTGGGTCTTTATCGGAGAAGCTGTAGTAGTAAACTTTATTTTGTAAAAGGGAGGTAACGATGTATGACTCATTATAAATCCGTTATTATTGGCACAGGTCCGGCGGGACTTACTTCTGCAATATACTTGGCACGGGCTAACATGGATCCGCTCGTTATTGAAGGCATGGAGCCAGGAGGCCAGCTTACAACAACAACAGAAGTTGAAAATTTCCCTGGATTCCCTGAAGGGATTCTTGGTCCAGAGCTCATGGACAATATGCGTAAACAAGCAGAACGCTTTGGAGCTCAGTTCAAAAATGGCTGGGTAGACAGCATTGATCTTGCTGAGCGTCCTTTCCGCATTAAAGTAGAAGGCCAAGAGGAAATCACCGCAGATTCCGTTATTATTTCTACCGGAGCTTCTGCTAAATATTTAGGAATCCCAGGCGAAAAAGAAAATGTAGGGCGCGGCGTGAGCACTTGCGCAACCTGTGATGGTTTCTTTTTCCGCAACAAAAAGATTGTTGTTGTTGGCGGGGGCGACTCTGCTATGGAGGAGGCAAACTTCTTGACCAGGTTTGCTTCAAGCGTAACTATCGTACATCGCCGCGATCAATTGCGGGCCTCCAAAATCATGCAGGACCGTGCGAAAGGTAACGAAAAAATAAAATGGGCTTTAAATCGTTCCCCTCTTGAAGTCATTGCTGACGATCAGGGAGTAAAAGGCCTTAAAGTTCATAATAATGAAACAGGGCAGGATGAGCTGGTGGAAGCAGACGGCGTATTTATTGCGATCGGGCATACACCGAATACAGCCTTTTTGCAGAATCAAATCACACTGGACGCAGGTGGATATATTGCTTGTAATCCAGGAACTACAGAAACGAATATCCCTGGTGTTTTTGCTTGTGGTGATGTGCAGGATACGAAATATCGTCAAGCCATAACAGCAGCAGGATCGGGTTGTATGGCTGCTATGGATTGTGAGAAGTACCTTGAGGGCAGCATGGCTCATGACTGGAGCGAAACATTGAACAACGAACAATAATATGAAAAGCTGGCCGGGCACAAAAGGGTGTCCGGACGGCTTTTTTACTTACATTGATTGGATAAGACTTGTGAGAAATGGAAGGGTATTCGTCTTGACCGGTCCCCTTCGTTCAATTATAGTGATAACGTATGAATAAATATTACAGATGATAAAGGTGGCTTGCTAGCAATGTCTGAAAATGTCTACGTTGGAGTGGATTTAGGCGGTACGGCAATCAAAGTTGGGATCTGCAATGAGCAAGGAGTACTTCTGCATACATATGAAGGTCCGACAGAAGTGAGTAAGGGCGTTGATACTGTCATTTCAAACATCGAGAAATATGTCCGTCATATTGTGGAAGAATCACCATACAGTTGGGAGCAACTTGCAGGAGTCGGAGCAGGTGTAGCCGGATTCACTAATGTGCGAGAGGGAGTAATCGTACTCGCGCCTAACGTAGGTTTTAAAGATGTACCGATTCGTTCGATACTCGAAGATAGGCTGGGAAAGCTCGTTAAGATAGATAATGATGCGAATGTTGCGGCTCTTGGAGAAGCGTGGGCTGGATCAGGTAACGGAGTTGAAAACTGTGTCTGCTATACGCTAGGTACGGGTGTCGGCGGTGGAATTATTATTGATGGTAAGATTTATCAAGGGTTCTCAGGAATGGCTGGCGAGATTGGACACACAAATGTAGTACCGGATCTAGAAGCGATTCAATGCGGATGCGGGAAAATGGGATGTCTGGAAACGGTTTCCTCAGCTACAGGAATTATACGTATGGCAAATGATGCAGTAGAACGTGGAGATCATACTTCACTTCAATCCGTAGATACCATTATGGCAAAAGATGTATTTGATGCGGCGAAAGCAGGAGATGAGGTAGCACTGCGTATTGTTCATCGTGCAGCTTATTATCTTGGAAAATCACTGGCATCGGTTGCGGCTGTATTAAATCCTGAGATGTTTATCATTGGCGGAGGGGTTTCTAAAGCAGGTGATATTCTGTTTGATGAAGTGCGCAGCGTGTTTGCAAGTCTTGCACCCGAGCCTCTTCAAAAAGGGGTAACCATTGTACCGGCAACCCTGGGAAATGATGCTGGTATTGTAGGCGCAGCTGGATTATTCATTCGTTCCTAAGATCGTACGCAACTTAAAATAATAATAGTAAGTCATTAGATAGACGAACTGAAATTGATAGGGGGAAAAACATGTTTGAAGGTGAAAAATCACCAGCAGGTGGAGCAACCCTTATTATCATTACAGGGATGTCAGGTGCAGGAAAGACCATTGCGGTTCAGAGTCTGGAAGATCTAGGTTTTTTCTGTGTTGATAATTTGCCTCCCGTTCTTATTCCTAAGTTTGCAGAACTTATTGTTCAATCGAATGGTAAAATTGGTAAGGTGGCACTTGTCATAGATTTACGGGGACGAGAGTTTTTCACTGCCCTGTCTGAATCTTTGAATTATATTAAGGATCAATTTACGATTCACTGTGAAATTATGTTCCTTGATGCTCAAGACAGTGTTCTTGTGCAGCGATATAAAGAAAGCCGGCGGAGACATCCGCTTGCACCAGAGGGTATGCCGCTTGATGGTATAAGACTGGAACGCAAAATGTTAGAAGAACTTAAAAATTCTGCTACACAGGTGCTCGATACCAGCAGCATGAAGCCTGCGCAGCTGAAAGAAAAAATTATTTCAAGGTTCTCTCATTTAGAGAGTCATATGTTGTCCGTAAATGTTACTTCCTTTGGTTTCAAATACGGTATTCCTATTGATGCTGATTTGGTATTTGATGTTCGTTTTCTGCCAAATCCACATTACATCGAACATCTGCGTCCGAATACAGGACAGAATAGTGATGTATACGAATATGTAATGAAGTGGCCAGAAACACAGGCGTTTTTAACAAAACTGCTTGATATGCTTCATTTCCTTATTCCTCAGTACCGGAAAGAAGGTAAAAGCCAGGTCATTATCGGCATTGGATGTACAGGCGGTAAGCACCGGTCCGTTGCAATTGCTGAGTATTTAGGTAAAATGCTTGGCGCGAGTGAGACTGAATCTGTGGTAGTGAGCCATAGAGATGCAGATCGCGATCGCGGAAATCACTAAATAAAGTAGAATCTATAATATTTCGACAAGAATTACTTGGTTTTATCGATTTAGGGATGACACCTGCATAGGATACAACATACAATGTATGGACCGCTCATACCGCAATCGTTAGTCATCATTTTCAGGAGAGTAACGGATTGCTGACCTTGAGCAACCTCTTATAGAAGGTGAAGTGATAGAAGTGGCTGTAGAGCAAATGAAACGTCCGCATCTTGTCGTTATGGGTGGCGGAACAGGGCTATCTGTCATGTTGCGGGGGTTAAAAAATAAGCCGCTTGATATCACGGCAATAGTTACGGTTGCCGACGATGGGGGAAGCTCAGGCATGCTGCGGGATGAACTGCAGATGCCTCCTCCAGGTGACATCCGTAATGTGCTCACAGCGCTTGCTGATGTAGAGCCGTTGATGTCAGAATTGCTTAATTATCGTTTTAGTGGAAATGGTGGATTATCCGGTCATAGTCTTGGAAACTTGATTTTGGCTGGAATGACAGATATAACAGGTGATTTTGTAACAGCGGTGAGAGAGATTAGCCGTGTTTTTGCTGTACGCGGGCAAGTATTGCCAGCTGCGGCGGAAGCTGTTGTGCTCCGCGCCGAGATGGAGGATGGTACGATCGTTACCGGCGAGTCCCAGATTCCAGCCTATGGCGGACGGATTAAAAGAGTTTATCTTGAACCGGACCACGTGGAGCCGTTGCCAGAGGCTATTCAGGCAATTGAACAGGCAGACGCCATTATTATTGGTCCCGGCAGCTTGTATACCAGCATTTTACCTAATCTTCTTGTTCCTAAATTGGCAGAAGCTGTTGTGTCCTCTAAGGCTGCGAAGATTTTTATTGGTAATGTGATGACACAGCCAGGTGAAACCGATGGTTATTCTGTTGGAGACCATTTGAAAGCCATTGATGCCCATATAGGACATCGTATATTTGATTACGTCATTGTTAACAATGGCGATATTCCTGAACCCGTTCAGGAAATGTATGCAGAAAAGGGTGCAAAACCAGTACAGCTTGATCTTGAAGAGATTTTGAAGTACTCGAATGAATGCATCGCAGATCGACTTGTCATGTACCGGACTTATTTACGGCATGATGCGAATAAACTAAGTCATCATATCTACACGCTAGTGCAAAACTGGATGATTCGAAAGAGGTGAGATCCTTTGTCGTTTGCGGCACAGACTAAAAAAGAATTAACTCTGATCGAAAGCGAGCCTTGTTGTGAGAAAGCGGAGCTATCTGCACTCATCCGTATGCTTGGCTCGGTCCAGCTATCGAACAAGAAGGTTATTTTAGATGTTTCTACGGAGAATGCTGCAATTGCTAGGCGAATCTATTCTTTGCTCAAAAAGCACTTTCAGGTGCATACTGAGTTATTGGTTCGTAAAAAGATGCGGCTTAAAAAGAATAATGTATACATCGTAAGAGTTCCGGTTCGAGTGCAGGAGATTTTGAATGAATTGGAGATCGTATCCGAAGGGTTTATATTTACACCAGGAATCAATCCAAATGCCATTCATAAAAACTGCTGTAAACGGGCTTATTTGCGAGGTGCATTTATGGCGGGAGGTTCTGTTAATAACCCGGAAGGATCCTCTTACCACTTAGAAATTGCCTCAATGTATGAAGAGCATTGTCAGGCTCTCGTGGATCTTGCGAATGAATTTAATCTGAATGCACGCTGTATCGAGCGGAAGAAAGGGTTTATTTTCTATATTAAAGAGGGCGAAAAAATCATCGAGATGCTTAGCATTATTGGTGCACATCAGGCTTTGTTTAAATTTGAAGATGTCCGTATTATGCGCGATATGCGCAATTCGGTGAATCGAATTGTTAACTGTGAGACAGCAAATTTGAACAAAACAATTGGTGCAGCTGTGCGTCAAATTGAAAACATAAAACTCCTTGATAAGGAAATAGGGCTCGAAACTCTTCCTGATAAACTGCGTGAAGTAGCAGAAGTAAGACTTGCGAATCCAGATATTAATTTGAAGGAAGTCGGGGAATTACTAAAAGGAACCGTCAGCAAATCAGGCGTGAACCATAGACTTCGTAAAATCGATGAAATGGCAGAGAAAATTAGAGTAGAAAAAGGACAACTTATATAGTGTGAGATTTATCATAAAGAAGTCTTTTTTCTTCTAGTTTCATTCATGCTATAATGGTATAATGTTAATTAATTATGTAGTAATGATGAGAGATTTTTATAGAGGGGGTAAGTTTTTATGACAAAACACCCGGTAGTAGTCCGTTTGAAGACGGGTCTTCATGCCAGACCAGCTGCTCTATTCGTTCAAGAAGCGAATAAGTATTCATCCGAAATTTTTGTGGAAAAAGACGACAAAAAAGTGAATGCTAAAAGTATCATGGGAATTATGAGCCTTGCAATCAGCACAGGAACTGAAATTCACATTAGTGCTGAAGGCGCAGACGCTGAACAGGCAGTAAATGCATTGATCAGTCTTGTAAGCAAGGAAGAGTTGGAAAACCAATAAATTTCACGTTTTCATATGTTTATACCGGAAAGCCCCATTTGGGGCTTTTTTGCGTTGCAATTCAATTTTAGTGTTACAAATAATACATAAATTAAATAGCAGAAATGGAACTTTATACAAAATATTCTCGTCTAACAGTGTGTAGTGTCTGAATTAGTTAGAAGATGTTTGAGTAGAGAGGGAGGATCGTATATGAAAAACAAAATGGTATGGTTAAAGCCCGCAGCAGCTACATTTATCGCAGGTACTTTATTCATCAGCGGGGGCGGAGGGGCCATCTCCTTTGCGGGAAAAGCACAAGCGCAGGAAGCCGCGGCGGTTCAGAATGTGGTCTCCGTCGTAGGAAAAGGTGAAATTTCGGTAAAGCCGGACATCGCCTATCTTTATATTGGTATCCATACCGAAGGAAAGACAGCTGTTGAAGCTCAAAACGCAAATGCTAAAAAGATGCAAAGTTTAACCAACTTACTTAAAAAGACGTGGAAGCTGGAAAGCAAAGACATACAAACGAATCAGTTTTATGTACAGCCTGATTACACATACAGTGAAAAAGAAGGACGGAAATTAAAAGGATATACAGCCTCACATTCACTAAAAATCAGCTATCGCAATCTTGATAAGATTGGAGAACTACTGGATTCAGCTGTTAAAGTGGGTGTGAATCAGATCGACAATATTCAGTTTTCAATTGAGAATAGGGATGCTTTCGAAACGGCAGTAATTGAAAAAGCGATGTCTAATGCGAACTTGAAAGCAGGAGCCATCGCTAAAGTTGCCGGACGCAGTTTGGGAGTTGTCCTAAGTGTGAGCCAAGGGAATGTAGCGGAACCCGTTCGTTTCTATGAGCAGATGTATGATATGAAAGTGGAAACAGCAAACAGTACTGCTGGTAATTCATCGTCGGTTGAAACAGGAGAAATTAAATTGACTACAGAACTTACGGTGCATTATCAACTTAATTAATGTTTATTTTGAAGAAGGCAGTTTCACATGCATGAGAAAAGCCGCAATCTCCAAGAGGAGACTGCGGCTTTTCTCTAATTTCTATATTAGATTCCTTGCGGTGGAGTTGAAGTAATGACTTTATCAACAAGTCCATAAGCTTGTGCTTCTTCTGCAGTCATGAAGTTATCGCGATCTGTATCTTTCTCAATACGTTCAATCGGTTGACCTGTACGCTCAGCCAAAATTTTATTGAGTTTGTCACGCATTTTGAGAATGCGGCGAGCACGAATTTCAATATCTGTTGCTTGACCTTGTGCACCGCCCAAAGGTTGGTGGATCATAATCTCGCTGTTTGGAAGCGCAAAACGTTTGCCTTTTGCACCTGCATTGAGCAAGAATGCACCCATAGAAGCTGCCATACCCATGCAAATTGTCGATACATCTGGTTTGATGAATTGCATCGTGTCATATATCGCCATACCCGCAGTAATGGAACCGCCCGGGCTGTTAATGTATAGATGAATGTCTTTCTCCGGATCTTCCGCAGTGAGGAATAACATTTGAGCGATGATAGAGTTGGCTACTACATCGTTGACGTCGCTTCCCAGAAAAATAATCCGATCTTTCAGCAGTCTGGAATAAATGTCATAAGCGCGTTCACCGCGATTGGTTTGTTCTACGACCATAGGAATGTAACTCACGTGAAAAACCTCCTTAGGAATTTAGGTTTAGAGTTTATATTTAGACGTTTAACAGCATCTACATCTACTGTTTCCGTATTAACCACATCATAAACAAATCAAAACAAAAAGTCAAAGAAAGTCAAACTATTTTGATAAAAAAAGAAACCTATACGGTTTCATCGGTTAAAAGTATAACAAGCTGTTAGTAATTATATGGCGCGCCCGCGAGGAATCGAACCTCGATCTCAGGCTCCGGAGGCCTACGTCATATCCGTTGGACCACGGGCGCACAAGTATGACAGCAAAATTTATTATATCTGATCGCTACCAAAAATGCAAGAAAGTTTAGTGGAGATGTTTGATGTTCTATAAGAATGTGCAGACTACATTAATAGTGCGTTCTAAGCAACATTTTATTTGTATGTAAGTAAAGTGCATAAATAAGTGCCTACTTGCGAAATATACTTTTGACCACTTGCATACCAGGGTAGATTTAGGTAAAATAAACGTGGGACTTAAAAAGTTAACCCCGGGACAATTTTAGTCCATACTAGAGGCCGGAATGAAGGAGTTTGCGGAAGTGGAAAGTATGCGAACGATTTTAGAAGTGCAGAAGCAACTTCTACCTGATCTCATGGACGTAATGAAGAAGAGATATACCATTCTGCGCCAAATCATGATTTCGGATGTAATCGGACGAAGAACGCTTGCCCACTCTCTGGATATGACGGAGCGTGTACTCAGATCGGAGACAGACTTGCTTAAATCACAAGGACTGATTGAGATCGAGAGTATGGGCATGAGAATAAGCGAGTCCGGCGAGCAGCTGCTTGCAATGTTAGAACCTATGGCTAATGAATTATTTGGACTGTCGGAGATGGAAGAGTTAATTGAGAAAACGTATGGACTCCAAAAGGTTATCGTTGTTCCCGGTGATTCGGAAAACTCGGAATATGCCAAACGTTCACTTGGTCGTGCAGGAGCTAGAGCCCTGCTGAGTGTCATGAATGATGGAGATGTTGTTGCAGTTACAGGCGGATCGACTACAGCTTCGGTCGCTGAACACTTAACTCCTTCGTCTGCGATGCGCGGTGTATGGTTTGTACCCGCAAGAGGCGGACTTGGTGAAAGTGTAGAATTCCAAGCGAATACGATCGCGTCGACCATGGCTAAGAAGCTTGGAGCTGAGTACAGGTTGCTTCATGTGCCTGATCTGCTAAGTAACCATGCTTACGAATCACTAGTTCAAGACTCTAACATTCAAGAAATTCTGGGTATGATTCGAAAAGCTCGTATCGTAATTCATGGAATCGGCGGAGCAATGGAGATGGCTAAAAGACGTAAGCTTGCACCTCAGACGATCGAAGAGATTAGAGATGAAGGTGCTGTCGCTGAATCCTTTGGTTATTACTTCAATAATAAAGGAAAAGTAGTTCATACTATGCTCACGCTTGGTATGCGTCTTGAGGATATTACTCGGACGGATGTCGTCATTGCCATTGCAGGCGGTAAATACAAGGCAGAATCTATAAAAGCCGTGCTTCGTTTTGGCCAAGAAGATATACTTGTCATTGATGAGGCGGCAGCTACAGAGATTGTCAAAGATTTATAATGATGTAAGGGCAAATTTGAAACTTGTTGTCTTGATAAATCTATACATTCGTATAGTTTTGTCTTGAATATATAAAAATTTAGCAAAACTTGGGAGGAACTTACTCATGGTAAAAGTAGGTATTAACGGTTTTGGACGTATTGGACGTAACGTATTCCGCGCAGCACTTAACAACAGCGATGTGGAAATCGTAGCAATCAACGATTTGACAGACGTAAGCACTTTGGCTCACTTGCTTAAATACGACACAACTCATGGTCGTCTGGATGCAACTGTTGAACATAAAGAGGGCGCTCTTATCGTAAACGGCAAAGAAGTAAAAGTATTTGCTGAGCGTAACCCTGAAAACTTGCCTTGGGGACAACACGGCGTTGAAATCGTTGTTGAATCCACTGGTATCTTCACAGCAAAAGAAAAAGCAGAAGCTCACCTTAAAGGCGGAGCTAAAAAAGTTATCATCTCTGCACCAGCTACAAACGAAGATATTACAATCGTTATGGGTGTTAACGAAGAGCAATATGACCCAGCTAACCACACTGTAATTTCTAACGCTTCTTGTACTACAAACTGCTTGGCGCCTTTCGCTAAAGTTCTTGACGAGTCCTTCGGAATCGTTAAAGGTATGATGACAACTGTTCACTCTTACACTAACGACCAACAAGTACTTGACCTGCCGCACAAAGACCTTCGTCGTGCTCGTGCAGCTGCTGAGAACATCATTCCTTCTACAACTGGTGCAGCAAAAGCAGTTAGCCTTGTATTGCCACAACTGAAAGGTAAACTGAACGGTATGGCTATGCGCGTTCCTACTAAGAACGTATCCGTTACTGACCTTGTAGTTGAACTGAACAAAAACGTAACTGTTGATGAAGTAAACGCAGCTTTGAAAGAAGCAGCTAACGGCCCGCTTAAAGGAATCATGAACTTCTCCGAAGAGCCGCTTGTATCTAGCGACTACAACAGCGATCCAGCTTCTTCCACTATCGACAGCCTGTCCACTATGGTAGTTGGCGATAACATGGTTAAAGTTGTATCTTGGTACGACAACGAGTGGGGTTACTCCAACCGTGTTGTTGACCTTGCTGCTTTCATCGCTAAAAAAGGTCTGTAAGAATAACACAAAGGCTTTAACAGCCTGATGTGACCAGGTTAAGAGGAGAACATTTATGTCTCTCCTCTTCATCATGGTTTTTATCTTTAATGCCAGAGAACCGGAGAAACCGGTCTATATAAATAGAGAGATATAAAGGCACTATATTGCTGTTTGAATGAATGGACTATTGGGTTTCGCCTAATGGTTACTACACATAAGATATCAGCTGTCTTTTTTAGATAGCACTTAGGAGGAACGTGGAGATGAACAAAAAAAGTGTACGTGATGTAGAAGTAACAGGAAAACGTGTGTTTGTTCGTGTCGATTTTAATGTACCGCTCGAAGATGGAAAGATTACTGACGATACTCGGATCCGTGAAACACTACCAACTATTAAATACTTGGTAGAAAAAGGTGCGAAAGTAATTCTTGCAAGTCACATGGGTCGTCCTAAAGGTGAATTTGTTGATTCCCTTCGCTTGACACCTGCGGCTAACCGTCTATCTGAGCTGCTTGGCAAACCGGTTGCTAAAGCAGACGAAGCTATTGGAGATGCAGTAAAAGCAGAGATCGAAAAAATGAACAACGGCGATGTTCTTGTACTTGAAAACGTCCGTTTCTACCCTGGAGAAGAGAAAAATGATCCAGAACTAGCAAAACAATTTGCTGATCTGGCTGACCTTTTCGTAAATGATGCATTTGGTGCTGCTCACCGTGCTCATGCATCGACAGAAGGTATTGCTCATCATCTTCCAGCCGTTTCGGGTCTTTTGATGGAGAAAGAACTTGATGTTCTCGGTAAAGCTCTAACTACGCCAGAACGTCCTTTCACTGCAATCATTGGTGGATCGAAAGTGAAAGACAAAATCGATGTTATTGATAACCTGCTTAATATTGCAGACAACGTACTCATCGGTGGAGGTCTTACTTATACGTTCTTCAAAGCACAAGGCTACGAAATCGGTAAGTCTTTGCTGGATGATTCCAAACTAGACGTAGCTCTTGGATTTATCGAAAAAGCGAAGAAACTGGGTAAAAACTTCCTTCTTCCTGAAGATATCGTAATCACGAAGGAATTTAGCGCGGATGCAGAAACGAGAGTAGTTAATATCGATGAAATTCCAGCAGATTGGGAAGGTATTGATATTGGACCGAAAACTCGTGCGAAATATGCAGAAGTTATTAAAAATTCCAAACTGGTTGTATGGAACGGACCAATGGGTGTTTTTGAAATCGAGCCATTCTCTCACGGTACTCGTGAAGTAGCAGAAGCTTGTGCATCAACAGAAGGATACACAATCATTGGTGGAGGAGATTCTGCAGCAGCAGCTGAGAAATTCCATCTTGCTGAGAAAATGAACCACATCTCAACTGGTGGCGGTGCTTCCCTCGAATTTATGGAAGGTAAAGAGCTTCCTGGTGTTGTGGCATTGAACGATAAATAAAAAATAATTTTGGATAAAAAGGAGGAGCGTACGATATGAGTAGAACTCCGATCATCGCAGGTAACTGGAAGATGTTCAAAACCGTACCTGAATCCACTTCGTTTATTGAAGCGGTAAAAGGGCAAGCTGAAGTAGAAGGGGTAGAAAGTGTAATTTGTGCTCCATTCACTAATCTTCCAGCTTTGGTTGAAGCAGTAAAAGGAACAAACATTAAAATTGGTGCTCAAAACCTTCATTTCGAAGATAATGGTGCATTCACTGGTGAAATCAGCGGCGTTATGCTGAAAGATCTGGGTGTAGATTACGTTGTAATTGGACACTCTGAGCGTCGTCAGTATTTTAACGAAACGGATAAAACAGTAAACAAAAAAGTTCATGCTGCATTCCGTCATGGTCTTACTCCAATTGTATGTGTGGGTGAGAAACTGGAAGAGCGTGAAGCGGACCAAACGAAAGACGTTTGTAAAGTGCAAACAGAAGCTGCATTTGCTGGACTAGCTGCTGATCAAGCAGCAAAAGTTGTAGTAGCTTATGAGCCGATCTGGGCAATTGGAACAGGTAAATCTTCCACATCCCAAGATGCAAACGAAGTTATTTCATACATTCGCGGCGTGATTAAAGATCTATACAATGAAGAGGTTGCAAACGCAGTTCGTATTCAATACGGCGGCAGTGTGAAACCTGAGAACGTTGCCGAGTATCTCGGTCAAAGCGATATCGACGGAGCACTTGTTGGCGGAGCAAGCCTTCAACCAGAATCCTACATCGCGCTCGTTCAGGGGGCGAAGTAAGATGACTGCACCAAAACCAGTAGCACTGATCATTATGGACGGTTTCGGACTTCGAAACACCGATGTAGGTAACGCGGTAGCTCAAGCCAAAAAACCAAACTACGATCGCTATATGGCAAAATATCCGCATACTACACTTACGGCAAGTGGAGAAGCGGTTGGATTGCCTGAAGGACAAATGGGGAACTCTGAAGTAGGACACTTGAATATCGGTGCAGGTCGTATCGTATATCAAGATCTTACGCGGATTTCGAAATCCATTCGTGATGGTGAGTTCTTTGACAATGAAACGCTTGTAAATGCGGTCCGTTCTGCGAAGCAAACAGGCAAAAAACTTCACTTGTACGGCCTTTTGTCTGATGGTGGAGTACACAGTCACATTAAGCATATGTTTGCCATGCTGGACCTGGCTAAGAAAGAAGAAATGGATGAAGTATATATCCATGCTTTCCTCGATGGTCGTGACGTTTCCCCGAATAGCGGTATTAAATTCCTTGAGGAGTTAAATGCCAAAATTGAGGAAGTGGGTATTGGTAAAATTGCGACTGTTCAAGGTCGTTACTATGCAATGGACCGTGACAAACGCTGGGAACGTGTTGAGAAATCTTACCGCGCAATCGTGTACGGTGATGGACTTAAATACACAGACCCGCTCAAAGCGGTTAAGGAGTCTTATGAAAGATCGGTATACGATGAGTTTGTAGAGCCAACGGTAATCGTAAAAGAAGATGGAACACCAGTCGGACTTGTAGAAAGCGGCGACTCGGTTGTCTTCTTGAACTTCCGTCCTGACCGTGCAATTCAATTGTCTCAAGTGTTCACAAACCAAGATTTCCGCGGTTTTGATCGTGGTGATAAGTGGCCTCAAGGGCTGCACTTCGTATGTTTGACACTGTTCAGTGAAACAGTAGATGGATACGTTGCCTATACACCGAAGAACCTTGATAACACTCTTGGTGAAGTGCTGGTTCAAAACAACAAGAAACAATTGCGTATTGCAGAAACCGAGAAGTATCCGCACGTAACGTTCTTCTTCAGCGGTGGACGTGACGTTGAACTTCCAGGTGAAACTCGTATTCTGATCAATTCTCCTAAGGTTGCAACTTATGACCTCAAACCAGAAATGAGTGCATATGAAGTAGCTGACGCTTGCGTTAAAGAGATTGAAGCAGATAAACACGATGCGATCATTTTGAACTTTGCCAACCCTGATATGGTAGGTCACTCCGGTTTGCTGGAACCAACCATTCGTGCGGTAGAAGCTACTGATGAATGCATGGGACGTGTTGTTGAAGCTGTACTTGCAAAAGGCGGCGTGGTTCTGATCACTGCTGACCATGGTAATGCGGATATGGTATTTGACGAGAACGGAAATCCGTTTACGGCACATACAACAAACCCAGTACCTTTCATCGTTACTTCCGAAAATGTAGAGCTTCGTGAAGGCGGTATTCTTGCTGACATCGCTCCTACAATCCTTGACTTGATGGAACTTCCGCAACCAGCGGAAATGACCGGAAAATCCATCATCTCAAAACGCAAATAGGTTGTTAACCGAACTTATTTGCAATTGACTGTCTGACTTTGTTTTAATAAGAGATATAAGGCCTAGCTAGCCAAACAATAGAATCGATTCCAAACAAAAGGAGATTATTACTCATGACTATTATTTCTGACGTATATGCTCGCGAAGTCCTAGACTCCCGCGGTAACCCAACAGTTGAAGTTGAGGTTTATCTTGAATCCGGCGCAATCGGCCGCGCAATCGTTCCATCCGGTGCTTCCACTGGTGCTCACGAAGCAGTTGAACTTCGTGATGGCGACAAAGACCGTTACCTAGGTAAAGGTGTTCTGAACGCTGTTAAAAATGTTAACGAAAAAATCGCTCCAGAAGTTATCGGTATGGACGCTCTAGATCAGCTCGGTATCGACAAACTGATGATTACTTTGGATGGTACTCCAAACAAAGGTAAATTTGGTGCAAATGCAATTCTTGCAGTTTCTATGGCGGTAGCTCGTGCAGCTGCTGACGCTCTTGACCTGCCACTGTATGTTTACCTTGGCGGATTCAATGCGAAACAACTTCCAGTTCCTATGATGAACATCGTTAACGGCGGTGAACATGCTGACAACAACGTTGACGTACAAGAATTCATGATTCTTCCTGTAGGTGCTCCTTCTTTCAAAGAAGCTCTTCGTACAGGTGCTGAAATCTTCCACAGCTTGAAATCCGTTCTGAAAGCGAAAGGACTGAACACAGCTGTAGGTGACGAAGGTGGTTTCGCTCCTAACTTTACTTCCAACGAAGACGCTCTTGGCGCAATCATGGAAGCTATCGAAAAAGCAGGATACAAACCAGGTGAAGACGTTCTTCTTGGTATGGACGTTGCTTCTACTGAGTTCTACAAAGATGGTAAATACACACTTGCAGGCGAAGGTAAATCCTTTACTTCTGCTGAGTTCGTAGACCTTCTTGCTTCTTGGGTTGAAAAATATCCAATCGTTACAATTGAAGATGGTTGCTCCGAGGATGACTGGGAAGGTTGGAGACTCCTTACTGAAAAATTGGGAGACAAAATTCAACTCGTTGGTGACGACTTGTTCGTTACAAACACTGAGCGCCTGAAAAAAGGTATCGATGAAAAAATCGGTAACTCTATCCTTATCAAAGTTAACCAAATCGGTACGCTTACTGAAACTTTCGATGCAATCGAAATGGCTAAACGTGCAGGTTACACAGCTGTTATCTCCCACCGTTCCGGTGAGTCCGAAGACAGCACAATTGCGGATATCGCAGTTGCAACAAATGCAGGCCAAATCAAAACGGGTGCACCTTCCCGTACAGACCGTATTGCAAAATACAACCAATTGCTTCGTATCGAAGACCAACTGGGTGAACTTGCTCAATACAACGGCCTAAACTCTTTCTACAACTTGAAAAAATAATAAGCTTTAAGCTTATTTCAAAAAGAGCTGATCTCAAAAGGATCAGCTCTTTTTTTATTTCGATGATTTCGTCTTTTTTTCTATATGTGACAGCTTGAGAATGAAGTAAATCATTCAGGAGGAACCTACCGATAAATAGATAAGAAGGAAAGGAGGGAAATTATAATGGATATTGCAGCATTATCAATGGCTATGTCTCAAGCATCTGTTCAGCAGGCAGCTTCTCTGCAAGTGTTGGGTATGGCAAAGAATCAAACAGAAATGAATGGTCAGCAGATGGTGCAGTTGTTGAATTCGGCTGTACCTGCTCCTCATCCTACATCAGGAAGTATAATTGATATCAAGGTTTAAGATTGCTAATTCCATCTACTGTATGATACAATAGGAATACTGTTTATCAGCGTGTGATGTATACGCACAATTTTTTTAGGAGGTGGAAGTTATGGAACTCGTTATGAAATTGCTTCTCGTTATTTTTGCCATCGGTGTTATTGTCGTTGTTCTTCTTCAACAAGGGAAAAGCGCAGGTCTTTCCGGTGCCATCTCCGGCGGTGCGGAACATCTTTTTGGCAAGTCCAAAGCACGCGGTATGGAACTCGTACTTGAGCGGATTACGATAATTTTTGCTGTCGGATTTATGGTTTCAGCTATCTTAGTAGCTGTATTCCAGTAAGATTTAGAATACTAACTCAGACCTTCGTTCCGTGAGGAACGGAGGTCTTTTAATATACAGATTTCGTTGTAATGTCCCTTACGGGGGCTTGTTTTACGGTAATGAGAAAGTTTAGATTAATTTGGTGTATACTAGGGTAAGATTTTACTAATGCTTAGTGATGAAAGGTATCCTGGAAAGTGAACAACTGAAGCCATCTTGACCTGCCTTGTCATTTCCGATTTTGAATTCAATTTATACATAAAGACCTACTTTTATGTTTCCTAGAGGTGAACCTAATGATAACAGAACAGCAATTGCTCGATTTCATGCATGAAACGGCCTACAAGCCGATGACTTATCAGGAACTTGAACAGCATTTTCACATTGAAAATGCTGCTGAGTTCAAAGAATTCCTTAAAATGCTCAATCATCTGGAAGATGAAGGGAAGATTGTACTAACCAGCGCAAATCGCTATGGCGTACCCGGACGTATGCAAATGGTTCGTGGACGACTGCAAGCACATGCCAAAGGATTTGCTTTCCTTATTCCCGAAGATCGTGAGCATCCGGATGTTTATATCCATGCCAATGATTTAAAAAGTTCCATGAACGGAGATACCGTTCTTGTTCGTGTAACTTCAAAAGGACCAGAGGGCGGCCGACTTGAAGGAGAAGTCGTTCGCATTGTGAAACGTGCCATTACCCAAGTTGTGGGTGTATTCCAGAGTCATGAAGTATACGGCTTTGTTATCCCAGATGACAAGCGGATCAATCGGGATATCTTTATTCCTCGCGGAAGCTTTCTAGGGGCAGTAGATGGCCAGAAAGTGGTTGTGAAGATTGTGAATTATCCGGAAGGCCGTGCGGCGGCAGAAGGGGAAGTCATTGAAGTCCTTGGTCACAAGGACGATCCAGGTATTGATATTTTATCTGTCATTCGTAAGCATCAACTTCCAGAGGGATTCCCTGAAGAAGTGATGGCAGAAGCAGAGCAAGTGCCTGAATCGATTACAGAAGAGGAAATTGCTCGTCAAGGACGCCGTGACCTGCGTGGTCTGAACATTGTTACTATTGATGGCGAGGATGCAAAAGACCTGGATGATGCTGTAAATGTAGAGCGTCTTCCGAACGGACATTATAGACTCGGCGTTCATATTGCAGACGTTGGATATTATGTACCTGAGAATTCGAAGCTGGATCAGGAAGCTTATAATCGCGGATGCAGTGTGTACTTGGTTGACCGGGTTATTCCGATGCTTCCTAAACGCTTGTCGAACGGGATCTGTAGTTTGAATCCGCAGGTAGATCGTCTCACTATGTCTTGTGTTATGGAGTTTAACGAGCAGATGAAGGTCGTTAACCATGATATATTCACAAGTGTCATCAAGACCAAAGAGCGGATGACTTACAAAAATGTATATAAAATTCTGGAGGAAGAAGACCCAGAGTTAATTGAACGTTATAGCGACTTGGTAGATGACTTCAAACTGATGAAGGAAATCGCCATGAAGCTTCGTAATATGCGGATGCGCCGCGGCGCAGTTGATTTTGACTTTGAAGAAAGCAAAATTATCGTTGACGAAGAAGGTAAGCCGGTAGATATCGTGAAAAGAGAGCGGACGGTAGCTGAACAGATCATCGAAGAATTCATGCTCGCTGCCAATGAGACCGTTGCAGAACATTTCCACTGGCTAAAAGTACCGTTCATCTATCGTGTCCATGAAGACCCGGATCAAGAGAAATTGCAAAACTTCCTTGCCTTTGCTTCAAATTTTGGATATCAGGTAAAAGGACGCGGCAATGCAATTCATCCGAGAGCACTGCAATCGCTACTTGAAGATATTCAAGGAACCAAAGAGCAAACGGTGATCAGCACAATGATGCTGCGGTCTATGAAACAAGCGAAGTACGATTCCGAGATGTCGGGACACTTTGGCCTTGCCGCTGAATTCTACAGCCACTTTACATCGCCAATTCGTCGTTATCCGGATCTCGTCATTCACCGTGTAATGCGTGAAGTATTTGAGAATAACGGTGCGCTTAGTGAGCAGCGCCAAGAGTATTTGGCCAGCCGTATGCAGGATATTGCTCAGCAGTCTTCCGAACGCGAACGTGTTGCAGTAGAGGCAGAACGTGACACAGAGAAAATGAAGAAAGCGGAGTTCATGCTTGATAAAGTCGGCGAAGTATTCGAAGGTATGATCAGCAGTGTAACCAGCTTCGGAATGTTTATAGAACTGGAGAATACGGTAGAAGGTCTAATCAGACTAAGCATGCTCACGGATGATTATTATCATTTTGATGATCAGCACATGGCTCTCATCGGAGAGCGCACGTCGAAGGTCTTCCGTATCGGTGATGAGCTCGAGATTCGTGTGGCTCGCGTAAATATGGATGATTATACGATCGACTTTGAGATGCTGGATATGAAACCGCGTCAAGGACGTCCAGGTGGCAGTCAAGGCGGTCCACGCGGGGGCCGTGGAGGTCAGCGTAATGATGGACGAAGCGGAGGTCGCAGCGGCAACCGGGAAGGTCAGCGTGGACGCAATACTGAGTCAGGAAGCAAAGGTGAGAAACGAGGCGCTAAAAATATCGCTGGAAATGCAGGCGGTGCCGCAAATCGTGGTAAAGACAGTGGACGCAGTGGTCGTGACAATAATACGAATCCTCGTTCATCAGATCGTCCAAGCTTTGGATTTGGGTCTGGCAAAGGTGGATACAGCTCGGCTGGATCGTCCACTGGTTCAAGTTCACCGCTTTCTGAAAGCCGGGGCGGTTATAAGCAAGGGAAAGGCCGCAAAAAGAAAACAACCAAAAGCGGCATTTTCATCGGCAATCCGAATTCCAGTGATCAAACGGTGAATCCACCTGCAGCAGAAGTTGAATCAGCAGCGGGTAAGCGGAAACGGAATAAAAACAAAGGCGGCAATAAAAACGGGATGGCCGCATTTGTACGCAAGAAGAAAAAATAGTCCCTCCCTCTTAATAATAGAGCAGCTTACCATTTAGGAGACTCTATAAGAACGGGTTAAACAAAAAAGCTGGCACAGAGGTCCTTGTTACAGGATCTTCGTGTCAGCTTTTTTAATGTGAATAAGCCATGTATTTAGACTGTGAAATAAACACTAAATGCTTCGATGCAGCTTACTATAATCAGCCGGGGCTATACCATAGACTTTCTTGAATGTTTTACTGAAATGAGGGTAGTCTGTGTAACCGACTCGTTCACATATTTCGGAAGCACTGAGGAGCTGCTCATCAAGCAGTCTCTTCGCTTTTTCCATACGCAGCCGAGTAAGGTACTGCACATAACTAGTGCTGGTCTCTTCTTTAAATAAACGACTGAAATAGGTGACTGACATCCCTGCAATATCAGCTGCGATCTGAACAGATAAAGTGCTGTCAGATAGGTTTTCTTTTGTATACATAATTGCTTTAGAGATGTGAGTTCGTGAACCGAAATTTCGTGATGATTTCACCGCATGCAGCAAAATTTGAGTATAAGCTCTACACTGGGACAGAACAGAGGAAGTGTCTTTGATTTTCTCATCTGCATCGGTAGTTAACCCTCTATAAATTGGAGGTTCAGGAAAGGGGAGCCCGCGATTCGTGAGTTCCTTTGTTATTTTCTCTTGCAATATGTTGTTTAAAGTGGGAAAAGGAATTTCATCCGCGGCCTCTTCTTCGTAAAGGTGAACGAGTTTGTGAAGCAAATCGTCCACAGCTTTCTCATCTAAACGCCAAATCGCATCGGCCAATTGTACCAGCAGTTCTTCGTGGCTTAAAAACCACTGTCTATAATCCATTACTTTCCGTTTCTGTTTCTCTAATCGATGATAGATGGCTGTAAGCGTCTGCTGAAACTTATCAGGGCTTACAGGCTTGAGCAAGAAGTCTTCTACTCCTAATCGCAGGGCACGCTGTGCATACTCAAACTCACCATACCCAGAGATAACAAGGAAAAGAACATCGGGCCTTACTTGTTTTGCTTTTTCAATAAAAGCAAGACCGTCTAGACCCGGCATACAGATGTCGGTAATGATAAGGTCTGGTTTCTCTTTCAGCAGTATAAGTGCTTCCGCTCCATCTTCGGCTTCGCCTACGACATGAAACGGATGTTCCGAAGACTCTACCAGCTTCGCCAAACTGCGATGAATCATGTATTCATCATCTGCAATGATCACTTTATACATGAGAACTCCTCCTAAGTGTAAAGGTGGGATAGGCAGTGACCGTCTGGGGGTTAATTTTGTTGAGAAGATATAAGAGTAACGTTCAGTTCATCCGACAAAAGTTATAAGAGTTACGTCCAACTCATTCGGCGTGGGAGTCTAACTTCGATATGCGTACCCTCATGATTAGATGAGGCAATGTATAGTCCGTAAGCATCTCCAAAAGACAAACGAATTCGCTCATGTACACTCGCGAGTCCAATACCGTTTGATGTAATCGCCTGAGAAGCAGGTGCTTGCTGAAAATAGGCATTTAACTGCATTCGCTTTTCTTCACTCATTCCATGTCCTTTGTCTTTCATGTGGAGAACATACCGATCTTCCTCTGTGCTCAGGGTAAGTCCTATATAGACAGGCGGAAGGCGATGATTCTGATATCCATGAATAAAAGCATTTTCGGCCAGCGGCTGCAGCGTCAGTCGAATCAGATATACGTGATGGAGCATGGATTCATCGAGTGCATTAAGGTCGATATCGATCCTCAGTTTGCGGTACCTGGCCGCCTGAATATCCAAATACGCTCTAAGATGACCAATCTCCTCTCGAAGGGTAACGATTTGGTGCGCATTTTTTAAATTGTAGCGGAAAAGGTCTGCAAGGGATGTCGTCATTTTGCTGATAACCTCATTGTTCTCGATGATCGCATGACTATTAATGACCTCTAGTGTGTTGTATAGAAAATGGGGGTTAATCTGTGATTGCATGGCCTGTAGAGCAGATTCTTTCTGAGCCAGTTCATGTTCCCGCTCCTTCAGCTTGGCAGACTGTACCTCCTTCACAAGTCGTTTTAACTCCCCGACCATATGGGCATGACTTCGAAAAAGCTTTCCAATCTCATCGCGCCGCTCCGTCATTGTGGTAATGGGCAGCGAGAAGTCCCCCGTCTGCACCCGCTTCATTAACCTCTCTAGCAGCGACAAAGCACGGCTAATTTGGAGTGAGAATCCTCCTAGAATAAAAACCGTAACAATCATAATACATGCAAAAAAGTAAATTGCCGTAGCACGAAGGTCCAGTAGTTCGCCAATCACGGCATCCTTAGGCTGTTCAAGAGCAACAACCCAATCCGTCTGAGAAGAGTGCTCATACAACAAAATATTTGGAAGATCGGTTTCATATTCATGTAATAAACCTGTCTTGCTGGATGTTAGCTCTTGAACAAGGGAGGGGGAGAGTGAAGTGCCGATTCTCGTTTGTTCTGGATGGTAAATGACTTGTCCACTATGTGCATCGGTAATCCATATTTCAAGTTCATGGTGAGAGACATTTTTACATATGCCTGCAATCTGGCTGAGATGAAGATCGACAATAAGCAAACCTTCAAACAGATAGCTCTGATTGCTTGGAATCTTTCGAGTCACGGTAAGGACAGGCTCCGAACCTACGTAACGAATTCCCTCAATATGAAAATCGTCCATTCGTTCCATTTTCTCTAGTAACAGCTGATTTTGGTGCGTAATTTGATCCATATTCAGAAGTTCGGGAGCGCGGGTATAGTCACTGACAACAAAACCATTCTTTGCTGCAAGGGACATGCCCACGACATCATCTCGGCCGTATAGCATCTGGGCAAAGATCCCTTTTTCAATGGATTCAGATAGTTTCAGATAGGCGTAAGGAGACAGGCTACGGCTGTTAATGAGACTCTGAATGCTTGCGCCCGATAGAGAAGGGTAGGTGGAGGTCTCAAGACCGGCAATGTACAAGTTTAGGTACTCTGTGGTTTGGGTCACGATCCGCTGGTTTGAAGCAATCGTCGATTCTTCAATAGTTTCCGTGGAGGCATTGTACCAATAGGTACCGAGCAGAAGAACAGGCAGACAGACGAACAACAGGCTAATGGCAATGAGTTTTTTGTTCATGGTTAGATTCTTCAGCATGGACTGCGTAATCACTCCCTTGCCAAACTTCAGTGTAGGAAAAGACAACCGGAATACAAAAAACCATTCAACTTTAAATTACAATATTTACAATATAAGGTGTGAGATGGATCTAATATAACGGGGGGCGGTTTCATGGTCAAGCGTAAAGGAATGTCTGTACTCGTATGTATGCTGCTTGTGCTGACAGTATTCGCAGCAGGTTGCAGCAAGGGCGGGAGTGGTACTGCAGATTCACCGGGGGGAGTAACAGAACCTAAGCCAGGCACAGATACACCAGCGCAGGAGCAAACCGAAATTACCCTTGGTTATTATTCAGATGGGAAAAGCGACGCCAAGATGAAAGAACTCATTACTACATTTACGGATAAGCATCCTAACATTACTGTAAAAACGCAAAGTGCACCGTATGGCCAGTTCTATCAAAAACTCGATACCCAGATTGCGGCGGGTAAAGCCCCGGATGTGTGGTTATCCGATGGAGCACTTGTCATGAAGTATGCCGAACGCGGCACGCTGAAAGATGTGACGGAGTGGATCAACAAGGATCTGAATAAAGAGGATTATTATGGCTTAGAGTTCAATAAAGATGCCGAAGGTCACTACTGGGGAATTCCCCAAGGAATTCAGATTGGTGTGCTGTATTACAACAAAGATCTTTTTGATAAAGCAGGGATAAGTTACCCCGAGGATAGCTGGACTTGGGAAGATTTGAAGCTTGCGGCGGAAAAACTGACGGTGGATGCAAGTGGAAAGACAGCTGTCGATGCTAGTTTTGATGCAAACAGTGTAAGCCAGTTTGGTCTAACCTTTTTTAGCATTACCGAAGGTTGGTTCTCCGTACTGAAATCGTATGGCGGAGGCATTTTGGATGAGACAAATACAAAATCCATCGTAGATTCCCCAGAAAATAAGCAGGCAATGGAATGGATCGTAGACGGTATGAATAGAGGAATCTTTACAGATCCGGTTGATCTAAAAAGTTTCCAAAGCTCAATGGCGGTATTCCCAAGCGGCTCTGCTGCGATGCGGATCGGGATTTATGCACGTGTTCAGGCAGCCAATGAAGCAGGACTTAATTATGATGTAGCGCTCCTTCCAACAGGTCCAGATGGCAAGCGTTTTGCTCCCGTTATTGCGAACTCTTGGGTAATCAGCGCGAAGGCAGATGATGCCAAAGCACAGGCCGCATGGGAATGGATGAAATTCTGGGCAACAGAAGATGAAGTACAAAAAGAGTGGGCAGCACTTGGTGAAGCCGTGCCGGTGAAAAAGTCGGTAGCGAATTCTGACGTATTCCTTACCTCAGGAGCAAACCCTGCGAATCGTCAAGCTTTCCTCGATAGCTTTGAGTTTGCCGGGACTCTCGATACAAATGCCGTATGGGAAGAGTGGGTATCGAAGTTTAATGAAAATGCAGAGCGTGCCTTCCTTGGCGATACACCAGTAGAAGAGACACTGAAAAAAGCGAATGAAGATATACAGAAAGTGCTGGATGGTTTCTATAAGTAAATAAACAGACAAAGGAGAGCCGCCCATGATCCCAAGTGAAACTCCTCCAGAAGTACAGAAGAAAAAGCGGAGATTTCAGGCGGCGGGACGAAGCAGGTTATTGCGATCAGAAGGCAGGTGGGGACTCCTCATGGTGTCCCCCTATCTGATACATTTTCTCGTCTTCGTGGCAGGACCGCTGGCTGTCTCCCTCTATTTCAGCTTCACAAAATATGACATGTTAACTCCGCCGCAGTGGATTGGACTAGGGAATTATGAGCAGTTATTTCAGGAACCTTTATTCTGGAAGTCTCTATGGAACACCCTTTACTTTGCTATCCTTTTCGTGCCGATCCAGACCGTACTTGCACTTATCCTCGCCGTGATGCTGAATCAGAAGCTGAAGGGACTAAAATTGTTCCGGATGGCTCACTTTATTCCGGTGATCTCTTCCTGGACGGTTATTCTTTATGTGGCTGATTCTATATTTAATCCCCGTTTTGGGATTGCGAACTCGCTTCTCATCAAATGGGGCCTTGATCCACAGCAGTGGCTGAACAGCGAAAAATGGGTTATTCCCCTGCTCGTTATCATTGCCGTATGGAAAGGAATCGGGTACATCATGATTCTATTTCTGGCAGGGCTCCAAAGTGTTCCTGGGGAGCTGTACCAAGCAGCAGAAATCGATGGAGCCGGTGCTTTTCATAAATTCCGTGCCATTACAGTACCGCTTATCTCGCCTACGACGTTTCTTGTCATCATCCTAAGTACGATCTCTACGTTTCAGGCATTCGAACAAGTCTATGTTATGACTGGGGCCGGAGATATCTCTTCCGCAGGCGGACCTCGAAATGCGAGTCTTGTGCTCATGTTGTATTTGTATAGAGAAGGGTTCTCCTTCATGCATATGGGTTATGCCTCGGCGATTGCTTGGGTGCTGTTTATGATCTTGTTCAGTCTTACACTGATACAGATGAAAATGCAGAACCGGTGGGTGCACTACAATTAAATGCGGCTGACCTGCTTTTCTGTAAGAAAGGAAGTGGTTACGGATGCCCGGTAAAAACCTGCGTAAAGCAGCTGCCTATCTGGCTATTATGATCAGCTCGCTCGTTATGCTTGTCCCATTTGCCAAGGCTGTACTCAATTCTCTAAAGACCTATAAAGAATATACCGCCGTACCGCCTACCTGGTTCCCTGACATCTTCCAGTGGTCAAACTATGCTGAGGTGCTGAAGCTCGGGGATTTTGGAACTCAAACGATGAACAGTTTTATTGTATCTATACTCTCGGTCATTGGGACGCTGTTATCCTGCTCATTAGTCGGTTATGCCTTTGCGAGAATTCGGTTTCCAATGAAAAATGTACTCTTTCTATTTGTTCTCGGTACGATGATGATTCCGCCTGTGGTGATCATTATCCCGCACTTTATGATCTTTAACTCCATGAACATGCTGGATACACTAACCCCCCTTTGGGTCATTGAGTGGCTTGCTCAGCCTTTTGGCATCTTCTTAATGCGGCAGGCGTTTCTTGGAATTCCGGGGGAGTATGAGGAATCGGCCAAAATGGAAGGCTGCAACCCGCTGCGGATTTACTGGCGGATCTACATGCCAATGAGCTTACCTTCGCTTGCTACCCTCGCGATTTTTACTTTTATGAGCAAGTGGAATGAGATTCTCGCTCCTTCCATTTACCTGAGTTCCAGTGAGAAGTTTACCCTTCCGATCGGGATTTTGGGGCTGAAAGGACAATGGGTGGGGAATGAGCAGCTGATGGTTGCCGCCGCACTGATGAGTTTGCTTCCGATCCTGCTCGTCTTCTTGTTCGCTGAGAAGTATTTCGTACAAAATCATTCGGCATCAGGGATTAAGTAAGTGGATGAAGTATACCTAGTTAAGTAAGGCCATGGATTTTTACCTAGTCAGATGAAGTAGATGGATTGATCACTATATCGCGTCATATGTCGCTTCCTAACTAGGAAGAAGAGGAGTGAGCGTGCTGATGAGAAGTGGGAATGAATTAACAAAAAAGATACCCCTGGCTGCTTTTAGTGGATCGTTGATAGATTATCCTTTGCGTGAAGCAATGGAGATTACAGCAGAGCTTGGATTTGATGGGATTGAAATTGCCTGCCGCTCTCCTCACCTAGGACTAGATACACCGCTTGAAGAGGTAAAAGAGTTAGGAGATTATGCAGCGGGGCTTGGACTTTGCATCCCGGCACTAGCAGGATACACGGGTCACTTTTCCAGTCTAAATGATGAAGAATGTGAAACTGCGCTGGAGGAATTTCGAAAATTGCTTCGGATTGCTGAGGTATTGTCTGTCCCATGCATTCGGGTTTTTCCAGGAGGACCTAATGCATTCTTGGCAGAGGATCAGCACTATGAGCGAGCAGCTCACTATTTACGGAAATGTATCATAGAAGCGGAAGAGTCCGGAGTTCAGCTGCTGATTGAAATTCACAATCAGACCTTAGTGGAAGATGCAGATAGTGCGCTCCGGCTGCTAGAGCTAACCGGTGGATCAGGGCTTGGCTTTATCCATGACGCAGGCAATATGTATATTTCGGGTGTGGACTATGGGGAAGCGTCCGTGCGTAAGCTTGGAAGCCATCTGAGCCATATCCATATAAAAGATGAGAAACGGATTGCAATAGAAGGTGCAGAAGGGTCTTTTACCAATCGGACTCGGCATGGCATAGAGGCATTTATGCAGTGCAGGCTTGGGGAAGGTTCTGTAGATCACCGGCCCATGCTGGCTGCTGTTCTTATGAGCGGGTATGCCGGCTGGATGACACTGGAGTGCGCGGCCCCTTTTCCACCGAAAGAGCGGCTGGCTTATGATTTGGCTGAGATTGAAAGACAGCTTGAAGCTGTGAGGAAGGTCAAGAGAAGCAGTCTGCTTGAATAGTTGATATCAGAGGATGGCGAACCTATGCACGATGAAGGTAGAGGAATCAGAGGATGGCGAACCCATGCATGATGAAGGTAGGAGAATCAGAGGATGATGAACCTATACATGATAAAGGTAGAAGAATCAGAAGATGGCGAACCTATTCACGATGAAGATAGAAGAATCGGAGGATGACGAACCTGTGTACGATGAAGGTAGAGAAATCAGAGGATGACGAACCTTGTACGATGAAGGTAGAGGAATCAGAGGATGGCGAACCCATGCATGATGAAGGTAGGAGAATCAGAGAATGGTGGGCCCGTGCAGATGCATGTAGAGAAGGGGGGATTGTTCCATGACGTTTGGCAGCAAAAGATCAGAAACAGAAGGGAAGGGTGACGGAGCCTTTGCGATAGCCGGCTGTCAGCATCCCCATATTTCTATTTTTATAGAGGAAATGCAGGCAGTAGGGCATGCTTGTGCTGGGATCTATGATGAAGGCGACCAAACGCTGGCAAGGAAGATAGCAGAGCAGTACCAGCTTCCTTTTGCGGACAGTGTGACAGAACTACTGGCGAATGAAGACGTAAAGTTTATCGGTAGTTCTGCTATCAATAATGAGAAGATTCAGATTGCCGATGCTTGTGAGCAGTATGGAAAACATCTGATGCTGGATAAGCCTGCTGTGGTAGACCGGGCTGGTCTGGATCAGCTGGAGCAGATCATAGGCAGGGGGAAGATTCAGATCGGCATGCTGTTAACGGAGCGATACCGGCCGGCTGTATATACGCTGTATGATCTCATTCGTAAAGATGAGCTTGGACAAGTGATGAGTATTACGATGCGAAAACCACATCGATTACGGCCTGATACGAGGCCTAATTGGCATTTTAGTAAGGAGCAGTCCGGGGGGATTATTGTTGACCTGCTCATACATGATTTTGATCTTCTCAGATGGCTGACAGGACAGGAAGTAAGCGAAGTGAGCGGTAGAATGGGGAAACAGATCTTGCCGGAGTACTCGGAGTTTTATGATACAGCCGCGATACAAGTAGAACTCAGTCAAGGAACAATAGCCCAGCTGTACGCTGACTGGCATGCACCTGAGAAATGCTGGACATGGGGCGATGGTCGTATTTTTGTAACGGGAACAAAAGGAAGTGCGGAGATTCGGCTTGCCGGAGACCCTGCTGTTTCGACTGACGAAGAATTGCTGCTTATGATGACGCATGAACAAGCGCTTGTGGAAGTTCCACTTAGAGCACCGGCAGCATCAGTGACGGAGGATTTCTTGAGACGTGTCCGAGGAGAATCACATGATTTCACCCACCTAGATTTGCTTGAAGCGACGAAAGTAACTTTGCTTGCCGATGAGCAGGCCAAACGAGTGAAGTTCTTAAGATGAGTCTCTTAGTCATAATCTTATAGCCCAGATTTTAACAAAGGTGAGATCACATTGAATGGGACAGGGGGAAATAGGATGGTATCTAAGGTGGAACCGCTAAGGTATGGAATTGTTGGCTGCGGAATTATTGCAGAAGTTCATGCAGCGGAGATGGTCAAAATATCAGAAGCTGAGCTGATCGCCGTATGTGACAGCAAGCCCGATCATGCAGCTAGGTTCTCAGCACAATACGGGGCGGCTGCTTACAGTGATCTAGATCAGATGCTTGCACGAACGGATATTGAAGCGGTATGTATCTGTACTCCCAGCGGACTGCATGTCGAGCAAGTGATTCGGGCCGCTAAGGCAGGGAAGCATGTTCTCTGTGAGAAGCCCATGGCTATTGAGATGAAGGGTATGGACCGAATGATTGAGGCCTGCCGTGAGGCGGGCGTGAAGCTGGCTACTATTTTTCCAAGAAGGATGTCTCCTCAAGCACAATATGCGAAGCGGCTTATTGAGCAAGGGGCTTTGGGGAGGCTCAGCTTATGTTCTGCTTACGTCAAAATTTATCGCAGTCAGGAATATTATGATAGTGCTGGGTGGCGGGGAACCTGGGAGATGGATGGCGGGGGAGCGATGATGAATCAGGGGATTCATACAGTCGATTTGCTGCAGTGGCTTGCTGGAAATGTTGTCTCATTACAGGGGAAAGCTCGAAATGTACTGAGGGACATCGAGGTAGAGGATACCGCTATTACAATGCTTGAGTATGAGAGTGGCGCATTGGGTGTGCTTGAAATTACTACAACTGCCTACAAAGGCAAAGGAATGCGTATTGAAATCTACGGTGAGAAAGGTTCGCTGATCATTGAAGAAGAAGATATCGTACAGCTGGAAATGGAAGGGCAGCAGGTTCAGCTTCCTGTTTTCCCTCCATTTCAAGTGATTCCTGATGGACATAGGGAGCAGATCCGGGATCTCTGTTATGCGGTGCGTGAACAGAGAGAGCCGGTAGTAACTGGAGAAGAGGGAAGACATTCACTGGAGATCATTCTTGGAACGTATGCTTCTTCTCGTCAGCAGGAAGAAATTCGGCTGAAAGAGTATTTTGCTGTGAGATAGGTGTGACATTTAGGAGCGGCTGAAGAGGATGGAAGGGCCGGCAGGTGAATTTTCTGCGGGCCTTGGTTTATTTTACAGGGGTGTAAATGTAGCAAGGAGGAGAAAGGAAGACAAATGATGAGGTTGCATAAATGGATTTCAATGCTTCAAAAAAGCTTGTTTGGGGTACAATGCATATAGAGGTTTGTTACCTTGATTTTGGGTCTGTATATTTGTTACAATAAAGACCGGAATAGAGTTAGCTAGCAATACCGTCCAGTGAATAAATGATCCTGAGAAGAGGTGAGAACATGGCGAAGAATACGGACAGTAAAGTGCTTGCGCAGAATAAAAAAGCTTCCCATGACTACTTTATCGAGGATACGTATGAAGCAGGGATGGTGCTGACCGGTACGGAGATTAAATCTCTGCGAAATGGTCGTGCGAATATTGGAGATGCCTTTGCGACGATTCGTAATGGAGAGATTCATATTCACAACATGCATATTAGTCCATTTGAGCAAGGGAATCGTCACAATCCGGAAGACCCGACAAGAACACGTAAGCTGCTTATGCATAAAGCGCAGATCCATAAACTTCTTGGATTATCCAAGCAGGATGGATACTCGATTGTACCACTCAAGATCTATATCAAGAATGGGTACGCGAAGCTGCTTCTTGGACTCGGTAAAGGTAAGAAGCAATATGATAAACGGGACACTGCTGCGAAGCGAGATGCACAACGTGACATTCAGCGTGCACTGCGCGAGAAACAGAAGATTGCTCGTTAAGATGTAAGGTTTATGGTTTATGGTATGAAGCTTCATATGGTAACTCTCTCCTTGTTTACCTGCAAGATGTAGTGTGCCATCTGTCGCATTATATATATTTTTGTGATATACTAAGTTTCGTACGAGAGAGGAACATACGATCTCGTGAAGACAAGTTTTTACTGCTTCTGATTATCCTTTTACCATGGAGGAAAAGGATACGGAATAGATCTACTTTTGCTCAGGATTACAATCCAATCTATCCAAAGAAGCCCTTTTTATTAAGGGGGCGTTTATGGATTCGACGGGGATAGTTCGAGCATGGGTAGCGGGTAGTGGGGACGCGTCCGCTTCATCAACGCTAAAGCCAATTAAACGGCAAACAACAAAACAACTACGCTTTCGCAGCTTAATAACCTGTGAGCGTGCTCTTACTCTGTATCGCCCATGTACCGGGATAAGGGCTCAACTTTAGTGGGATACGCTGTCTAGTCTCCGCCTGCGGCTAGCTGAAGAAGACAATCAGGCTGACCTAAAGAGAATCCGGTAACGGGGAGTCTCTAGGGTGACATTAAATCTGTTACTACACCCGTAGAAGCTTATGTGGCGTTATCTTCGGACAGGGGTTCGACTCCCCTCGCCTCCATACATAAAACCCAGCCCTGATCAGGGCTGGGTTTTTTTAATTAATATGGATTGTTGACCAAGGGCTC